>CADBOK010000018.1 GCA_902796245.1 Oscillospiraceae bacterium
ATATCGGTATTATACGGGAAGCACCAATGCTTTTTTACGCGCGGACATGTTTTTTTTGATATGTTGGTTCGGTTCCGTTCATGTTGGAAGCCTTAGACAGACGCTTTATGTTCCCGCACAAACTGCACAAACCCAGATTCGATCTCGCTCATTGCATATTGCTTATGATATACCAGCGCGTTGAGATACAGGCTCTGGTTGTCGGGGCAGGGGCGCTGGACCAGGTTCCAGCGCTGGATGTAATGCTCCGGAATGGCAGGGGCCAGCATATAGGCGTTCGGGATCGTTTCCAGAAGCGTCATCTGGGCCAGACGGTCGACGCAGTAAATCTTCCGGCGCACGGGCTCTTCGGGCTTGCCCTGCACGCGGAACACGTCTCCGTGGACGATCTCCGGCAGTCCGTCGAGCTCCGTGCGCAGGACGGAGCTGTGGCCTGCGAGCGGATGCGACTGATTCATGGTGACAAGGTAGTGGTACTTTCCCAGAAGCTCGAAGCTTAAGCCCCGGGCGCCGGTCTGCTCGTCAAAATAATCGCGGTATTCCGAGCGGAAGCGGATGACGCCGATCTCTGTCTCGCCGCTCGCGAGCGTTTCAAGCGCTGTGCGCGCGTGGCACTCGCGGATGACGGCGTCGACCGGCTCCGCCTGCGGCAGCCCGGCCAGATACTGCGCTGTCAGATCCAGCATGGCCGCCGAGCGCGGGATGCACACGCGCAGCCGGTTTGCCACGGCCCGCTTGGGGCCGAGGGCCTCGATGGCCTCCGTCTCGCGCAGGATGGATTTCGCGTGCTGCAGAAAGATTGTGCCGCGCGTTGTGGGCCGGACGCCGCGCGTGGAGCGCTCGAAAATGCGGAAGCCCAGCATCTGCTCCACATCGTGCAGGATACGGCTGAGATTCGGCTGGCCGATAAACAGATTTTCCGCCGCCTGTGAGATCGACCGGGTGCGCTCGATCTCAATGATGTACTGCAAATGCTGTGTGTTCATAGTCATACCACCTTCTGCTTTATATCAATTCTAATATATCACTTTTTTCGCTGTTTTGCAATGCAGGACATACCAGCGCTCTGCACAAAATCATATACCCTTTTTTGGCATGTCTTGATGTTTTTCGCGCCCGGGCAGCATGGGAAGCTCGGCAAAGAAGGTATTGACGCCTGCCGCACTTTCTGCCCAGACGCTGCCGCCGTGTGTCTGCACGATGGCCTGCGCGATGGAAAGGCCAAGCCCAAAGCTGCCGTCGCGCGTCCGCGCGGCATCGGCGCGGGAAAAGCGGTCAAAGATCTGCCGCAGCGTCTGCGCAGACAGCGCCGCGCCCTCGTTCGAGACGGACAGGCGGCAGCGGCTCTTCCCATACCGCGACAGGCGGACGGCGACCGTGCCGCCGGAGGCGTATTTCCGGGCGTTGTCAAGATAAATCTCCACCAGCTGGCTGAGCTGCCGCTCGTCGCCGCTGACGGCGATATCCGGTTCTAATTCTGTCTGCAGTGTCAGCCCGCGCTCAAACAGCGCAGCCTCAAATAAGAGCGCGCTGCTCTCGGTGATCTGACTGAAATCGCACGGCGCGAACAAATGCGCCGCCTGCTCATTCTCGGCCCGCGCCAGCTCCAGAAGCCGTTCGACAAGCGCGCGCATCTGCTTTGCCATGGCGTCGATGCCGGAGAGGAAGGTCTGCTTCTGCGCCGCGTCATAGTCCGGGCTCTGCAAAAGCTCCGTATTGGTCAGGATGACGGTCAGCGGCGTTTTGAGTTCGTGCGAAGCGTCGGCGACGAACTGCTTCTGCTGCCGCCAGGCCTCCTCTACCGGCCTGACCGCGCTGCGCGCCAGCAGCACTGCGAGGCCGAAGAACGCAAGCAGGCCGAGTGCACCGAGCAGCACGCCGTTTTTCACAAGCGTGCGCAGTGTCTGCTGCTCGCTGGAAATGTCCGCGAAGATCACGCTGCCGGTCACGCGGCAGTAGCGCAGGCTGTATTCCGGGATCTCGCCGATGGCGTCCTGCGAGGCCTGCGCCGCGGCTGCGACCATCCGCAGAAACGTCCGGTCGGTCAGATCGTAATCACTCGACCCGATAGCGACCAGATTGCCGAACGCATCGGTCTGCAGCACGAAATACGGCAGGCGCACCTGCTGCGGCTCACGCTCCGGCTGGACAGGAGAGAAGGGATCGGCCGCGATGGCCTGCATCATGCTGATCGACTGGGTGCGCAGGTTCCGCTTCGTCAGCGTATAGAAAAGCCCGACAATCGCGCCGAGCATGACGGCGGCAACGAGCACGATCGCAAGAATGATCTTCAGACGCAGTTTTTTCAACATGTCTCGTCGACCTCCAGATGATAGCCCAGCCGCCGCACGGCCTCAATGCGCACGTTTGACCCGATGGCCGCGAGCTTTTTGCGCAGAAAGCCGACATAGACCTCCACGTGGTTCTCCACCGCGTTCGAGTCAAAGCCCCAGACTTTGGATAAAATGGCTTCCTTGGACACATTCTGCCCCTTGAGCTGCAGAAGATACCGCATGACGTCGAATTCCCGCGCCGACAGCCGCAGCTGCCGCCCGCCGCAGAGCAGCGTCCCGGAGGCCAGATCGAGCGTCGTGTTGCCGAGCGAGAGCGCGTTGACCTCCGCGCCCTGCCGCCGGAGCAGCGCGCCGACGCAGGCCAGCAGCTCCCGCGCGTCAAAGGGCTTGGTGAGATAATAATCCGCGCCCGCGTTCAGCCCCTCGATGCGGTCCTCGAGCGACGACTTTGCCGTCAGCATCAGAATCGGCGTCCCGCAGCGCTTCGCGCGCACCTGCCGCGCGACCTGATAGCCGTCCATACCCGGCATCATCACGTCGAGAATCAGCAGATCGTATACGCCTGTCTCGGCGTATTCCGCGCCCGTCTGGCCGTCATGGACCGCCTCGACGGAAAAGCCCTTCCCCTCCAGCATGGCCCGCAACGAATCCGCCAGCAGGAGCTCGTCTTCAATGATCAGAATTTTCATATCATAATACCTCATCAGGTTTACGCCGCACGAAGCCTCCTCTTGCCATGCCCCGCATGGTAAGGGGAGGTGGCATTTGCAAAGCAAATGACGGAGGGGATCTGCGGCAAGGTTCGAAGTACTCTGAAATTTGTGACGTTCGAATCCCCTCAGGCCCTTCGGGCCAGCGTCCCTACCCCTTTTGGCCCCTTGAGCCCAAGGGGAGCCTTTGGTGTGTCCTATCCTTATCAACTATATTCGTTTTGTTACCGCTTTTCAAGAAAAACCGCAGAAAAATGTCTCCCGGCTGTGTGGCCGGGAGACAGGGGAGACGTATGCTTATGCCTTTGCGCTCTGCGCGGCGGTGAAGCGGTTCAGGATGGCTGCGAACTGGCAGCGGGTGGCGGTGCCGGTGGGCAGGAGCTTGCCGTCGGTGCCATTGATGAAGCCCTGGCCGACGGCCCACTGCATGGCGGGAACAGCGTAGCCGCTGACGGTGTCATGATCCGCGAAGCTGGAGAGGTTCTCGGAGAGCGTGACGGCGTCCATGCCCTGATAGACGGCGTAGTTGAACAGGAACTTTGCGAGCTGCTCACGGGTGACGGCCTTGTTGGGCTCGAAGGTCGTGGCGGAGGTGCCGCTGGCGATCTCGTTTTTGGCTGCCCATGCGACGGCTGCTTCATAGTAGCTGCCGGAGGCGACGTCGGTGAAGGCGGCCTTCTCGGTCACCTCGGGGCTGCCTGCGAGACGGTAGAGCGTTGCGACGACCATGGCGCGGGTCATGGGCGTATCCGGGGAGAAGGCTCCGTTCCCGGTTCCGGTCATGAGTCCCGCGTCCGTGCAGAACAGAACGTCCTGCTGGCAGACGGCCTCGGTATGAATGTCCGCAAAGCCGGAAGCGGCCAGCAGCGTCACGCCGGACTGCTGCGAAACCGTCTCAAGCGCGTCGAGTCCTGCGGTCTGCGAGACGGTCTTCGCGCTGCTTCCGCTGTGGCCGGAGGCATAGAGGCCGCAGTTTGTGAGCGATACGCTGCCGAGCACCGCGTGGACGGACCTCTCAGACTCCACGCGCACGGTGCAGCCGGTCATGTTGATCGTATCCGCTGACAGAACGGCGACGTTGTCGCTGTCCGTGCGGCCGAAGAAGGAGGCGTTCGTCATGGTCAGCGCCGCGCCGCTTGCGCAGAACGCGCCGCCGTCAAAGCCGAGCTTGTCGGACTTGAACACGGAGATCGTGCAGTCCGCAATGGAAATTTTACTCGTTTCTGCGCCCATAAAGGCAGCGTTGTTGACCAGCGCCTGCAAGGCAAGACTGCCGGAGCCGCAGATCGTCAGATCGCCGCCGCAGCTTACGGTCGGGCAGGCGTTCCCGGATGCGTCGGCGCAGCCGGTCAGCCGGTTTTCGCCCAGAAGCGTGAGCGTATTGCCGCCCGCGAGGGACAAAAGCGTCCTGTCACCCGTGATGTGCACATCCTGCAGCGTCAGCTTCGTGCCTGTTTCAACGGTGAGCGTGAGATTGTCAAAGTCTCCGCTGCCGGAATCGAGGCCGATGAGCGTCACGTCAAGCCCGCCCGCAATGCGAATTTCGCCGCTGGCCAGCCACGGAATGAAATACGTGCCGGATTTTGTGACGGCTCCGCCGGAGACGAGGTTCTGCCGGTAGACGGCGGTGATGGTCATATCGCGGCCCGTCGGCGTGAACGCGGGCCAGGCGGCGGTATAGCCGTCCACCTGCGGCAGCGCCGGGGCATTGACGGTCTTGTCGCCCTTCTTGCCTGTCACCGTCCCGACGGTTTCGCCGTTGGCGCGGAACGTAACGGTAAAGCTGTCCGGGAGCGCTGCGTCCTGCGGCGCGTCCTTCGGCGTGTAGTCCGGGCAGACGTCCTTTACTTCCTGCTCCGCGACCTTGCCGGTTCTGCCGAGCTTGGGAAGCGCGCTGTCTGCCGCTGTGCAGCCGCCCCAGATGAGGTTCTGCGCGTTGCCGACGACAGAGCCGGTCGAGACACGGGCGCCGGTATTGGCCGAAGACACGGAGGCCTCGTTTTTGCAGGCCAGGATCTTTGTCTTGCTGCGCGCGGTCGTATAGCCCGCGACGCCGCCGGTATAGCGGTCCGCGCCGGCCACAGCGCCGTAATTCGCGCACTGCGTCATCACGCCCGCAAGACGACCGGGCCGCTGCCTGTGACGGTATACGTTCCGTCCGCGTTTTTCTCCGCGCCGGAGACGGAGAACTGATAGCCCTCGCGGTATTCCAGCGCGCCGTCCGCCGGGATGGCGTCGGCGTAGGAATGCGTCTGCAATGTGAGGATATTGCCCTCAAGCACGGTGTCGCCGGTGTGCAGTGCTTCGCGCTCGACGTATTCCATGCCGTCTGCCGTCAGCTGATAGCCGGTTCGCGCGGCGGCGAGATAAAAAGCGCCGTATTCCGGAACGGTGACGGACGCAGTCTTGACCTTCTGGAAGACGGCGGCCAGCTCCGTATCGCCGGTCACAGTGTAATAATCGCCGAGAATCTGGCTGCCGTTCGCCGTGAAATACGCCAGACGGTAGCCCGCGGCGGGCTGCGCCGCGAGGGAAACAGAGGTGCCGAAGCGGACGGCGCCGGTTTGACTGACAGTAAACGCGCCGTTGGCTGCGGAGGCCTGCGTCAGTTGGCAGTCCGTGCCCTTTTGCCCGTTTTCAAACCACAGGATCGGGTAGCCGTCGTTTTTCCCGGCAGCATCCTGCGCGAAGACCGCGCCGTTGGTGTTGAGCGCGGTAAGGACAGCCTCTGATTGCAGCGTTTTCTGGTCAGCTGCCGTCACGTCGACGGTAATTCTGCGGCTCGTGCCCATATAGTAGCCGTTCGAGGCAGGATCGTCGTCGCTGCCGGATAAGTACCAGCAGCCCGCCACGGTATAGCTTCCTGTATCATGTCCGCCGATGCCCCGGCCATACTGCGCGCCGTTCGTGTCGATCTTCCCGGCGCTGTAGCAGTTGTAAACGTCCATGCCCTCGTTCGAGCCGAGAATGCCGCCCGCGGGGCAGGTATAGGTCGTTGAGACGCTGCCGGTATTGTAGCAGCTGCGAATCGTTCCCTTGCCCCAGGCCGAGCCGACGATGCCGCCGACGCCCTTGGAGTCGGTGTTTTTGATGTCCGCGCGGTTGCCGCAGTTCTCAATCACAACGCCGTTCGAGGTTTCACCGACCCGGCCGACGATGCCGCCGACCATGCGGCGGGCGTAGATCCAGCCGGAGCCCAGCACCAGATTGCGCACGGCGGGCTGTCAGCCGGTTTCGAATTCCGCCTCGGATCTTTCGCCGCTCACGCCGACCAGCATGACGTTGTCGACCTTTTTGCTGACGAGATAGGCCGTGTTTCCGACGATCTTCTTCGCCGTGGGGTCTGCCATGCCGTTGACAAGCGCGGCCAGACCCGCGAGCTTTGCGGGCGTGTCGATCTCATATTCCGTCTTCGCCGGGTCGTACCACGAAATGTCCACCGTGCCGTCCCACGCATCGGACGCAGCCCGCGCCTCAAACGGCAGCACACTCAGCGCCAGCGCCGCGTATACGGGCCATGTTTTCTGCGCGGCCTTTTCCGGCAGGACGAGCTGGACGCTTCCGTCCTGCATGCCCTCGCCTGCGGTCGTGCCGTTTTCTCCCGTGGAGACGGCGCCGCCGGAGAGAATATAAACGCTGCGCGCGTCGACCGGCTCCGTGACCGGTACCGCCTCTGCTTCCTCGGGCTTCGGCAGGTCGAGCGTACCGGAGGCGGCTTCGCCGCCGGGCTCTGTGCCGGTTCCGGACGTGCTTCCCGTGCCGGACGCGCCGCCGGAGCCGACGTGGACATTGACGCTCACGCTGGACTGCCCGAACGAGGCCGTGATGACCGCGTCACCCTCGGCGTTCACGTGCAGCCTTCCGTACTGGTCGACCGAGACGACCGACGGGTCGCTGGATACGTATTGAAGATTCTGCTGGACGTAATCGGTCAGCGCGTCGTCCTCCGCGTCGGCGGTCACATGCAGGGCATGGTCGCTGCCGACGATGAGATCGAGATTTTGTTCCTCGCTGGACAGAACCGGCGTGCCGGAGAATGTTACGAGGATCTTATAGACGTATTTGGCCGCCGAGCTGGTCGCGGCCTCTTCGGGGCTCTGCTGCCCGAAAAACAGGTGGAACCGGTTCCCGGTCGAAAACAGGCTCTCGTCGACATAGCTTTCAAAGTCAAAGCCGGACGTGTCCCACTCGGTGTAGTCTTCCAGCGCCAGCATCGGCTCGACCTGATACGCGCCGACCCACAGATCGTCGCCGCCGTACCAGTCGTCAAGCTCCTGCCAGGAAAATTTCGCCTTTTCGACGTATTCGTCCTCCGTCCAGCCAAAGTAGCCGATGCAGACCGAAATGGTATCCGTCACCGAATCGGCCAGCGCCGGAAGCGCCAGCGCCGCGCACAGCGCGAGCAGCAGCGCGCATTTTGTCAGAAGCCTTTTCATGATGCGTCCTTCAGCGTGGAATTCGCGAGCATGGCCCGCGCCTCATCCGCGCTCAGATCGTAAGCCCAGAACAGCCGGAACATTTCCTGCGTCTTCTCCACCATATCATAGTCATAATACTGCGGATACAGAAGATTTCCCAGCCACCACACGCCCAGCAGCATGTTGAGGCTCGGGGGACCGGACAGCCAATTATACGGCATGGACGGGACCTCGTAATACCGTCCGGTCTGGATCGCACGCAGCGGCTGCCACGCTTCGTCGCCTGCCGCAGTCTGATAAATGCTGCCTGCCGCGAATAAGATCACGTCCGGGTCAAAGCGGTACAGCTGCTCGAGATTGATGGGGTTGCCGCCGCCCTTATTGCTGACGTCTTCGACCACGGCGGCGTTTTCAATGCCCATGAGGTCCAGCACCTGCGCCTGAATGGAGCCCTTCGCGTTCGTGTTGAGGCCGGACGAGCCGGAGGTGTACAGGACGGAAATGCGCTCGGAATCCTGAATGTTCGCGGCGTTTTCCTCCGCCATCGAGACGGTTTCCTCGACGAACGCCGCAAGCTCTTCCCCACGCGCTTCCTTGCCGCTCAGAATTTTTCCGAGCGTCCGGTACGCCTCGGCCATGTGCGGCAGATCTGCCTCGATGAAGATCACGGGCATGCCGATCTGCCGCTGCAGCGCGTCCAGATCGGCGGCCATGTTGTCCTTTTTGTCGCCGAGATCAATGACGACCTGCACGTCGGAGGTCAGAATGGATTCCAGATTCAGCGTCGACTTGCTGCCGTACATCTGGCCGGTCGTGGGCAGATCGATCAGGCGCGGGTCGAGATATTTGTACTGGCTGGAAGACGGCGTCGCGTTGATGGTCGTCATATACTCAGGCGCGATGGTCGCCAGAAACATCGACGCGACCGCGCCGCTCGGGGCCACGCGCGTGAGCGTTTCGGGAATGTTGACCGTCCGGCCGAGGGAATCCGTAAAGGATACGGCCGGCTCTGCCGGAGCCGCCGTCTGCCCGGCGGCGCAGCCGGACAGGCTTCCGCACAGAAGCGCCAGCGCCAGCAGAAGCGCAAAAAACTTTTTATATCGCATGGTTATTCTCCAAAGAAAACAGCGTTTGGAACAACAATTCCAACAGGGTTCATCCCTGTTCGCATTATACCAGCAGCCAGACGCGATTGCAATGGAGCGTTTCGTAATTTCAAATAAAAAATGGAGAGATTCGGCATTACCGAACGCACAAGACCCCGCCGGGCGGCAGTGCCCGGCGGGGTCTTGTGGATGCGCGGCGCGGATGCAGAGAAAAGATGTCAGAAATGTCAGAAAGGATGACGAAGGTTGGAACGAACAAGTTCCGCAGACGCCCGCGCATGCCGCTGTCCGTTTCAGCAGGTTCATGATACCATCCGGCTGCTGTTTCTGCAAGCATTTTGTTCGACAAAAGTGAACAATTATACGACGATATCGAAATACAAAAAACCACCGGCATGGCCGGTGGTTTCGTGAGATCGGTTCAGTTGGGGCCGCTGTCTTCATCGTCCCTGTGCGGCGGTTTGTTTCCGGACAGCAGCAGGACGAGCAGCAGTGCCAGCAGCATCGGCAGCGCCACGACGGGCGCGACGAGCAGAGGCTCGATCTGAATGCCGTCGGAGACGAGGCGGACAGCTTCCTCCGCCTGCACCGTCTCGACCCGGTGCCCGCGCACCAGAAGCCGGTGGGAGTTGATGCCGTAGGGCGTGCAGGTGACGAGCGTGCAGAGATCCTTGCGGGGCTCGATCTGCAGCGCCGTGACGTCCTCCGGCTTGCCCATGCGCTTTCTGGTCACGAGCAGGATCACCGCGCCGACGGCCAGCAGGCTGCCGATGATGTAGAAGATCGTCGTGCCGACGCCGCCGGTGGAGGGCAGCTCTGTGCCGGTCTGGTTTTCGACCTTGACCTTGTCGGCAGACGAATCATGATAGGTCAAGGTAGCTGTGCCGACATCTCCGTCAAGCTCAACCCACTGCCCGGGGCCCGCGATATACCGCTTGATGAGGAGCTTGTTGCCGTGATAAAACGCCGCGATATCGCCCGGCTCAAAATTCCGGCTTTTGACGCAGACGACGATCTGTCCGTCCTGCAGCGTCGGCGCCAGGGAGCTGCCGTAAATGCGCAGCACAGGCATCCAGAGCATCGCAATCAGCACAGCCAGCGCTGCAACGACGAGCAGGATCGCGACCGTGCTCCGGAGCGTCCGGTTATATCTGCTTTTGTAGCGCAGCCGCCTGCGCTCGTTTGCAAGCTGCTGCGTGGTCGGCAGGTCGACGGGCCTGTCTGTTTGCCTGTTCATAGCTGCTCAGTTCCTTTTAGCGGTCGGATTTCAAACAAAATCGTGCGGATTGGGATACGACGGAAAAATGGAATACGCGACTATACATGGCACGCATGCCTGTGAATTCGGCCGGATTTGTCTGAATTAAGGGACTTTTACGAATTTTACTCATACCAGCCGCAGCCACGGAATGCAAGCATTTTTCGACATTTTCTGATTGTTTTCCGTGGAGGCACGCCGCCGGATTTGCACTTGCGAACGTTTGTTTTTTGTGATACAATCAACTTTTAGACTGTCTCCCGGAAAATGACCGACAGAAAGGAATGAGAGCCATCCCATGAAAGAAATCCTGCCATATCTGAAGCCGTACCGCGGGCGCATTGCGCTGGCGATGCTGCTGGTCGCGGCGGCGACGGTGTGCGATCTGCTGCTGCCGACGCTCATGAACGACATTTTGAATAACGGCGTCCGGCAGTCGGATTTTGCGTATATCGTGCGCTGCTGCGCGTGGATGCTGGCCGTCGCGGCGGCGGGGCTTGCCGCGCTGCTGGCCGGGCGGAAGATCAGCTGCGACGTGGTCGCGGGCTTCAACGCCGATCTGCGCACGGACGTGTTTTCCCTCGTCAACAACATGACGTTTGAGGAATTCAACGCCATCGGCGCGGCCGCGCTCCTGTCCCGGTCGACCTACGACATCGGAACCGTCTCCTGGGTCGCGTCCATGATTTCCGGCAGCCTCATCACGATCCCGGTGCTGTTTTTCGGCGGCGTCATTCTTGCGCTGCGCAAGGATGTGACGATGAGCCTCATCCTCCTGCTGTTCGTCCCGGCGATCTTCCTGATCGTCCGGCCCATCAGCAAGCGCATCGGCCCGCTGCACGAAACGTCCGACAAGTACATCGACATTCAGAACGACGTCATGCGCGAACGCCTGCACGGCATCCGCGTCATCCGCGCATTTAATAAGGAAGCAAGCCTGCAGCAGAAGATCGCAGACGCCACGCACGTCATGGCCGAGAACATCATCAACGCCAACGTGCAGATGGGGCTTCTGAGCCCGGCGGCCGTACTGCTGGTGAATCTCGCGGGCGTGGCGATTATATGGCTCGGCGGCTGGCGCATGGAGACGGGCAGCCATGCCATCTCCGGCGGCGATATCTTCGCCATCATCCAGTATCTCGCGCTCGTCGCCAACGGCGTTCTGATGGGCGGCTTCGCCATGGTCATGCTGCCGCATGCAAAGGTTGCGGCGGACCGCATCGGCGAAATTTTCCATGCCACGGGCATGCAGGAGACGGCCAAGGGTGCAGAGCACACGTTCGGGGGCGAAATTGCCTTTGAGCACGTGAGCTTCCGCTATGAGGGCGCGTCGGAGGCCGCCGTGCAGGACGTCAGCATGCACATCCTGCCGGGGCAGAAGATCGCCGTTATCGGCGGCACGGGCAGCGGCAAAAGTACGCTTGTGCAGCTGCTGCTGTCTTTCCGCCTGCCGACCGAGGGGCAGATTTTGTTCGACGGCGTCAGCGCTTCGCAGATCGACCGCGGCGTCATCCGGAAGAACATCAGCTGCGTCCTGCAAAAAACCGCCGTCTATTCCGGCTCCATCCGGCACAATATCGAGATGGGCCGTCCCGGTGCGGAGGAGGCGGATATCCTGGAAGCCGCCGACATTGCGCAGCTCACGCCGTTTCTCAACTCCCTGCCCGAGCATCTGGAGCATCCGCTCCAGCAGTCCGGCAAAAACCTCTCCGGCGGCCAGAAGCAGCGCCTGTGCATCGCGCGCGCGATTTTGAAGGACGCGCCAATCTATGTCTTTGACGACAGCTTCTCCGCGCTGGATTTTCTGACGGAGGCGAACCTGCGCCGGAGACTCAACGAGAAAATTCAGGGCAAGACCCAGATTGTCATTACCCAGCGCATTACCTCTGCCATGAACGCGGATCATATCTTCGTCATGGATCGCGGGCGGCTGGTCGACCACGGCGTTCACGCGGAGCTTTTGTCCCGCTGTAAGATCTATCAGGAGATCTACGCCTCGCAGACAGGAGGTGACGCGAAGTGAAGCAGGAACAGAAAACCCACGTTTCCGCCGACGCGCTCATTCAGCTGCTGAAGGGCGCGAAGGCCATCCGCTGGCAGCTTGCGCTTGGCGTGCTTATGAGTCTGGTGCTCGTCGTGTGCGCGCTCATCATCCCGACGCAGATGGGCGCGCTGGTGCAGCTCTTAATTGACTATTTTGACGCGCCGAAGATGGGTGCGTCCGTTCTGGCGCAGCTCGCGCCGGGGCTTCTGGCGATGGCCGGCGTGTATCTCCTGCGCGCCGCCGTCAGCTACGGCAAGATGCAGCTGCTCAACCGCGCCGTCAGCCGGTATTTCACCTGCAATCTGCGCATCCAGATCTCCGACAAGATCCAGCGCCTGCCGGTCAGCTTTGTCGACCATACGCCCGTCGGCGATATTCTCTCGCGCATGACGGAGGATGTGTCCAGAATCGGCAACTCCCTGCATACCGTGCTCGACACCGTCACAGGCGGCTTTTTGCAGATCCTCGCCATCGCGGTCGTGATGTTTTTGCAGAACTGGCAGCTTTCGCTGGCTGTCATCGCATTTATGCCGGTCTCCATCTGGCTGTCAGCAAAGATCGCGGGCCGGTCGGAAACGTATTTCCATCAGATGTTCAAGCAGTCCGGCGAGCTGTATTCCGTTGTGGAAGAAGCATACACGAACTACGCGACGACAAAGGCCTATAATCTCGAGGAGCACTGCGCCAGGCGCCATGCGGAGATCAACGACGCGCGCCGCGTCTCCGAGGCGAAAGCGACGTATCTGTCCGCCATCGTTCAGCCGGTCATTGCCGCGTCCAATTCGCTGGCGTATATCGCCATCAACTTGCTCGGCGGCTGGCTCATCGTGCGGCAGGGCGTCCCGGTGGGCGTGATTGTAACGCTGGTGCTGTTCGCGCGGCAGTTTTCCGAGCCGCTGGAGCAGATCTCCAACGGCCTGAGTACCCTGCAGCAGGCCAAGGCCGCTGCCCGGCGCGTCGTCGACCTGCTGGAGCTGCCGGAGGAAGCGCCGATCGAACAGGACCTTCCTGCGGGCGGCGACGGCAGCGTGGAATTCCGCCACGTGGACTTCTCCTACGAGCCGGATACCGAGCTCATTCAGGATCTGAACCTGCATGTGGAAAAGGGGCAGCACGTCGCCATTGTTGGCCCGACCGGCGCAGGCAAGACGACGATTGTGAATCTGCTCATGCGCTTTTACGACGTCGATTCCGGCAGCATTCTGCTGAGCGGGCATGACATTGCAGATTACTCCCGTGCCTCCACGCGCGACCGCTTCGGCATGGTTCTGCAGGATACGTGGCTCTTCGGCGGCACAATCGCCGAGAACATCGCCTTCGGCAAGCCGGACGCAACGCGCGAAGAGATCATCCGCGCCTGCGACGAGGCATACTGCGACCACTTTATCCGCACGCTCCCGCAGGGCTATGATACTGTCATCGGCAGCGATACCGTGTCCATCTCCTCCGGCCAGAAGCAGCTGCTGACCATCGCGCGGGCACTGCTTGCGCAGCGGGAGCTTCTGATTCTCGACGAAGCGACCTCCAACGTCGATACGCGCACGGAGCTTCTCATCCAGAAGGCCATGGACCGCCTCATGCGGGACAGGACATGCTTCATCATCGCCCACCGCCTGTCCACGATCGTCGACGCCGACCTTATTCTGGTCCTGCGCGACGGCCGCATCGTCGAGCAGGGCAAGCACCGCGACTTGCTGGAGAAAAAGGGCTTCTACTACGAGATCTATAAGAGCCAGTACGATATTGCATGAAAAACACCCCGGACGAGCAAGTCATATGCTCGTCCGGGGTGAACTCGTTAAGGGCTGCGTTTCTGCTTCATGCCGCAGCGGGCCGCTTATTTGCCGGAGTCGAAGTCCGATTCTGTTCTCGTGCGCAGGCGGCTGATGGCGTTTGTCAGACGGTCCGTCTCCTTTGGGAACAGGCCGGACGCGATGGCCGTGCGGATGGGGAGAATCTCATAGCGGCTGCCGTCGGCATCCTTGCCGCTGTCAAGCAGATACAGGGGCGTATAGCTGACGTTCGTCAGCGCCGTTTCGCCCGTTTCGCCGTTTTTGGTGAATTGCAGGTTCAGAATGACCGATTCCTCGCAGCCGCTGGCGTAGCTGCTGCTCTGGCTGGAGAAGAAGTTGCCGAGGCTGTAGGCCACAAAGCAGGTCTTTTCCTTTCCGTCATCCGTCGTGATATCCATCGTTTCCATTCTTCCCACCAGATGGCTGTGCGAGCCGATGATCGCGTCCACCCCGCGCGCGAAGAGCTGCTTTGTAATGGATTCCTGCGTTTTGGTGGGCTCGAGCGTCGCTTCGCTGCCCCAGTGGAGCATGACGAGAATGATATCGGGCTTCAGCGCCTTCGCTTCATCCACCGAGTTCAGAAGCGCGCTCATATCGAGCTCTTCATAATCCGTGCTGTAGTCCTTGTAGAGCAGATTCACCGCGTATTCCGCGCCCTCCGGCAGCTGAAGACCGCCGAGGCCCTTCGTATAGGCGATGATCGCGATCTTCATACCGCTGACGGTCTTGAGCACGACGCCGCCGTTCTTTGCGTGCTCGGCCTCGCTCGCGTATGTACCCGCGTGGTCGATGCCCGCGCTCGTGAGCGTGTCGAGGGTGCTTTGCAGGCCGGACAGGCCGTTCTGGATGGAGCAGGTGTTGGCTGTCTGCAAAAGATCGAAGCCGATGGTCGACAGCGTCGTGGCCAGAGACTCCGGCGCGCGGTAATCCGGCTTTCCGGCATACGGCTCGCCGCAGAAATTGCATTCCAGATTGCCGATGGTGAGATCCGCCGAGAGCGTATAGCCGGACACGGCGGCAAAGCTTTCGGCAAACTGATAGCTGCCGTCCGGCTGTTTGGCGTCGGCAAGCAGCTCGTCCGTTATCATGATATCGCCGACGGCGGCGATATTGACGGTCGCATCCGGCTCAGTCTGCAGCTCCAGTGTGCTGTCTTTTTTGGCATAGAGCTCCGGATGCTCGCGCCGGTTGCGGCAGCCGCGCAGAATCAGAATCAGAGACAGAATCACGATCACAAGCAAAACGACGGCCAGCACCCGCTGGCGCATCAGGAGCTTTCGCTTCTGCTCCTGCCGGCGCAGTCTGCGCGCCTCCAGCAGCTCCTCGTTCTGCCTGCGTTCCATATTATCCATGCATTCGCCTCCCTTGGATGAACGAATATAGTATAGCATAGCTTCCGAAAAAAGACAAGCCGCTTGGCTTTTGACGCGGAATATGATATAATCCGATATATTTTGCAACAGAGGGACAGATTATGCGTCAAACAAGCAAACGCGCGCGGCGTTCCCGGGTGCTGATGATCGTGATTTTTGTGCTGCTGGCAGCGCTTGTGCTGTGGGGACTGGCCGCGGTATTCAGCCGCCTGTTCCATTACGGCGCGAACGCGACCGTCAGCGCAAAGGACCGCGAGCAGCTCACGCCGGTCGAGCCCAGTGCGGCGGACGAGCCGGACGACACCCCGAAAAATACATATGATCCTACCTGCTTCTACCGCGACGGCGAGTTTCTCCGCTATGAAAGCGATACCGTGACCAGCCAGATCGGCATCGATGTCTCCGCGCATCAGCAGCAGATCGACTGGCAGCGCGTCGCGGAGAGCGGCGTGCAGTTTGCGATTTTGCGCGTGGGCTACCGCGGGTATACGGAGGGCGCGATCCAGGAGGATGCGTATTTCACGCAGAACCTGGAGGGCGCCATCGACGCCGGGCTTGACGTGGGCGTGTATTTCTTCTCACAGGCCATCGACGAGCAGGAGGCGCGGGAGGAGGCCCGGTTTGTGCTGGACAAAATCTCCGGCTATCAGCTCGCGTTCCCGGTCTTCTTCGACTGGGAAAAGATCGGCTCCGAGGCGCGCAGCGACACGATGGATCTGGCGTCTCTGACCACCGTGACGGATACGTTCTGCACCGAGATCGAAAATGCGGGCTATCAGGCCGGACTCTACTTCAACCAGCAGCTCGGCTATGAGGAGCTGCACCTGCCGAGCCTGCAGACGTATACGTTCTGGCTGGCCGAATACAACGATACGCCGTCGTTCGCCTACCACTTCGACCTCTGGCAGTATTCCGCCACAGGCACGGTCGACGGCATCGAGGGCGACGTCGATCTCAATCTTGCATTTTTCGGGAAGTAAGTCATGAAGAAGGAAAAAACAGAAATTTCCGCCCGTCTGCCGTTCGCGGTGAGCATGTTCATCTTCGGCACCATCGGCCTGCTGCGCCGGTTCATCGAGCTTCCGAGCGGCGTGATCGCCTGCTTCCGCGGGCTGCTGGGCTGCGTTCTGCTGCTGCTTCTGCAGCGGCTGCGCGGGAAAAAGCCGGACGGGGCCTCCATCCGGCGGTATCTTCTGCCGCTTCTCGTCTCCGGCGGCATGATCGGCTTTAACTGGATGCTGCTGTTCGAGGCGTACCGCTACACCAGCATCGCCGTCGCGACGCTCTGCTATTATACGGCCCCGGTTATGCTGATTCTGGCCTCGCCGTTTGTCTTCCATGAGCGGCTCACCGCGCGGCAGCTTGTCTGCGTGGCGCTGGCAGCATGCGGCATGGTGCTCGTCTCGGGCGTGCTGGACGGCGGCGCGCTGCCGGACGGGACGCTGACGGGCATTGCGCTCGCCGTCGGCTCGGCGGTTTTATATGCCGCCATCACCGCGGTGAACCGGAAGTCGCTCTCCCGGATGGACGCTTATGACAAGACCATCGTGCAGCTGGGCGCGGCAGGGGTGGTCATGGTGCCGTATCTGGCGCTGACGGGCGGTTTTTCCGGTCTGCATCTGACGGCGCTGTCTGCCGGACTGATGCTTCTGGTGGCGCTGACGCACACGGCGATCCCCTATGCGATGTATTTTGGCGCCATGGTGCGCCTGCCGACGCAGACCGTCGCGCTCATGAGCTATCTCGACCCCATCACGGCCCTGATTCTCTCGGCGCTTGTCCTGCACGAGCCGCTCTCTCCTGCCGGCCTGGCCGGAGCCGTCTTAGTCCTCGGCTCCACGATCCTCAGCGAACTCTGGGGCAGAAAAAAGCAATGATGCCTCTTACCAGAGGCTCCCCTACCAGGGGAGCTGGCGCGCAGCGCCTGAGAGGCTGCGGCAGGCAGCTGCAAAAAGCGAAAGCCCTTCCGGCGAATCCGTGACTTCCTCAAGGGCCAATGCGGCTCCGCCCCTGTAAAGACGCCGTCCCCCGCCGCGCAGAGCGCGGCAGGGGACGGTTTTGCGTTTTTCGGAAATCGCGGCTCAACCAGCCTGGTGCCCGCGGGGCGCAAGCAGGCTTTTGCCGCAGTGCGGACAGCTTTCGCCGTCGCTGCGGCCGAGGCGTCCGCCGCAGAAGGGGCAGCGCCAGCACAGCAGCCAGACGACCGCGTAGCCGACGGCGAACAGCGCCGTAAACAGGAAATACACCGGCTTCGACACGCCGCAGCCGATGAGAAAGCTGGCAAGCGTCAGCGCAAGCAATGTGAATAACAGGATCCTGACCGTTTTCAGATTCATAAAGAAGCCTCCCTTGTCTTCCTCCGTCCGAACCGCCATGTTTTCCAGTTTCTTCTGCCTATAGTATAGCACGCTGTATGAGATCCGTATACCATCTGGGTCAAAATTTGTGCATTTTTTACGTTTGCTGTGCGTCGATGCGCTCCTTGAGGTCGTTCAGATAGACCCAGCGCTCCGTTTTCGCGTCCAGCTCCGCCGTCAGCCGTTCCTGCTCGTCCGTGAGCACCTGCAGCCGGACATAGTCGCTGCCGCAGATCTCCTGCTCCTGTTTGCACGCGGCCAGCTGTGCTTCGAGCTCCGCAATCACGCTGTCGATCGCGTCAAATTCCCGCTGCTCGTTGTAGGAGAATTTCAGCTTCTTCTCACGCGGACGCTCAGAAACTGGTTTTTCCTGCCGTTCGGGCTTCTTTTCCTCCGCGGGCGTCCGTTTGCGCGCCCAGTCGGACCAGTTGCCGGTAAACACGTCGACGCGGCCCTCCGGGCGCACCTCGAAGATGGTGTCCGCCAGCTTGTCGAGGAAGAAGCGGTCGTGTGAGACGGCGATAATGGGGCCGGGGAAGCCTTGCAGATAGTCCTCCAGAATGGAGAGCGTCGTGATATCCAGATCGTTCGTCGGCTCGTCGAGCAGCAGCACGTTGGGAGCCGCCATCAGGATGGACAGCAGGTATAGTCTCCGCCGCTCGCCGCCGGACAGCCGCCCGATGGTGGTCTGCTGCAGATCGGGCGGGAACAGGAAGCGCTCGAGCATCGTCTTGGCCGAGAACGTGCCCTCGTCCGTCTTCACCTGCGCGGCAACATTATAGATAAAGTCATATACGCGCTGGTTCAGATCCAGCTCACGGCCCTCCTGTGAAAAATGGCCGATTTTGACCGTCTCGCCCAGCTCGACCGTGCCGCTGTCCGGCGGGAGCTCACCCGCGAGGATGCGCAGGAGCGTCGATTTGCCCGCGCCGTTGCGGCCCACGATGCCGATGCGGTCATTGCGCAGAAGGCCGTAGGAAAAATCGCGGAAGATCATCCGCCCGTCGTAGCCCTTGGAGACATGCTCCAGCGTGATGATCTTTTTGCCGAGGCGGCTCGAGGCTGCCGAAAGCTGCACCGCGCTGTCGCGCTCAGGCGCTTTCTGCTCCTTCAGGTCTTCATAGCGCTGGATGCGCTCCTTGCTCTTCGTGCTCCGGGCCTGACAGCCGCGCAGGATCCATTCGCGCTCGACGCGCAGGATCGACTGCCGCTTGCGCTCGGACGCCTCCGCCATCTGCGCGCGCTGCTCCCGCAGCTCGAGATAGCGGGAGTAATTTGCCTCGTAGTGGTAGAGCTTTCCGCGCGAAAGCTCCGTGATGTGATTCACGACGCGCTCGAGAAAATACCGGTCGTGCGTGACCATGACGAGTCCGCCGCGGAATTTTTTCAGCCAGTCCTCCAGCCACTGCACCATCTCGGTGTCCAGATGGTTCGTCGGCTCGTCAAGCACCAGCACGTCCGCCGGGTGGATGAGCGCCGCGCACAGCGCGGCGCGGCGGCGCTCGCCGCCCGAAAGCGTCCCGATCAGCCGGTTTGTATCCGCAAGACCGAGCTGCGTCAGCATGCGCTTGGCCTCATATTCGTTCAGCTGCCGGAATTCCGGCGGCATGCTGGCAAAGACCTGCTCGAGAATGGTCAGCTCGTCGCGCATGTCCGGGTTTTGGGCGAGCACGCTCACCTGTAAATTCGGCTTGCGGGCGATCGTCCCGCTGTCCGGCGGGAGCTTTCCGGCCAGAACCTTCAAAAACGTCGACTTTCCGGTGCCGTTGATGCCGATGACGCCGGTCTTATCGCCCTCATTCAGATAAAAATCCACATCGTCCAGCAGCTGACGGCTGCCGAAATTGATGGAAAGATGCTCCGCGGATATCAGCATAAAATTCCTCCTGCAAGGGGTTTCTGCCTGTATTCTATCACAGCTTCCGCCGGAAATCACGTGCTTCTTGCATTTGCTCCGTGTTTCTGCTATCATGGGGGCGAAAAACCGATGAAACGGGGGGTGTTTATGGAGCCTGTGAAGCTGCTGGCGCTCGATCTGGACGGGACGCTTCTGAACGCCCAAAAGGAGCTGACGCCGCGCACCCGCGACGCGCTCTATGCCGCAGCGGAGGCAGGCGTCGAGGTTGTGCCGACGACGGGACGTTTTTTTACAGGCATGCCGGAGGTCATTCAAAAGCTGCCGTTTCTGCACTACGCCATTACCATCAACGGCGCGCAGGTCTATGATATCCGTGAGAATAAAGCCGTCAGCACGGCGGAAATTCCGCTGGAGACGGCGCTGCGGGTTCTGGACTATCTCGACGGCTTCCCCGTAATCTACGATTGCTATCAGGACAACTGGGGTTGGATGACGCGCAGCATGCAGGAAAACGCGGCTGCATTTGTCCCCATCGACCACTCGCTGCGCATGGTGCGCAGTCTGCGCACGCCGGTCGACGAGCTCAAGGCGTATCTGCGGGAGCAGAACCGCAGCGTGCAGAAGCTGCAGCTGTTCACGCCGGACGACGCGCTACGCCTCGGACTGCTCAAGGACCTTGCGGAGCGTTTTCCCAGCCTGAGCGTCAGCACGTCCATGCCCTGCAACATCGAGCTCAACGACGCGCACGCCAACAAGGGCGAGGCCATCGCGAGCCTGGCGGCGTACCTCGGTCTGCCGATGGAAGCGACGATGGCCATCGGCGACGGGCTGAACGACAGGAGCATGATCCGGATGGCGGGCGTCGGCGTGGCCATGGCGAATGCCGCGCCGGAGATCCTTGCAATCGCGGACGAGACGACCGCCTCATGCGACGAAGACGGCGCGGCGCTTGCCATCGAGCGGCACTGCGTACCGGGAAGGGTGTAACCAAAATGCTTGACTGTCATATCCATATGGTGCTGGACGGCGTCAATTGGAAGGACGCCATCGCGCGGCACAAAGCAGCGCCGCAGGAGGCGCTCATCCGGAAGACGATGGAACGCTATCAGGCGCTGGGGTTTACCTATCTGCGCGACGGCGGCGACCGCTGGGGCGTGTGCGCTCTGGCGGCGAAGCTGGCCCCGGAATACGGTATCCGGTACCGCTCGCCGGGTTTCCCGATCTACAAATCCGGGCATTACGGCGGCTTCATCGGGCGCGGCTTTGACGAGCTTGCAGAATACCGCGCGCTTGTCCGCGAAGCGAAGCGGCAGGGCGCGCATTTTGTGAAAGTCATGATCTCCGGTCTGATGGATTTTGACCATTACGGCGTTCTGACGGACGAGCCGCTGCCGCCGGGTTTGATCCGGGACATGATCGCCTGCGCGCACGACGAGGGCTTTTCCGTTATGGCCCACGCCAACGGCGAGAAGACCGTGCGCGCTGCGCTTGCGGGCGGCGTGGACTCGATCGAGCACGGCGCATATCTCACGGACGAAACGCTCTGCCAGCTTGCCGAGTCCCATGCCGTCTGGGTGCCGACGCTCGTGACGATCGGAAATCTCATCGGCTGCGGCCGCTTTCCGGATACGGTTTTAAAGCCGCTGCTGGCCTATCAGATGAACGCCGTGCAAAAAGCCGCTGCGCTGGGCGCAAAAATCGCCTGCGGCAGCGACGCGGGCGCGTACCGCGTCCTGCACGGGCAGGGCGGGATAGACGAGCGCGCGCTTTTGCGCCGCGCCATTGGAGACGGCGCGGACGCGGTGCTGGGCGTGGGCAACGCTGCAATCGTGGAGCGGTTTTAAAATCTGATCCTAAAAAAATATCTGTTTTTGCATCTTTTTATAGGACCAGCATCGGATATAATCAGGGTATCCCAACAAGAGAGGTACTCCGGTATGAAAAAGAGAAACGAAACCATCCGTATGCTGGTTCTGAGCGCGATGTTCGCCGCGCTGTGCTGTGTGACGACGATGCTGGTGCAGTTCCCGACCGTCGCGGGGTATACCAACATCGGCGAGGGCATGTGTTTGCTTTCCGGTCTGGTGCTCGGCCCGTGGTACGGCTTCTTTGCCGCCGGGATCGGCAGTGGTCTTGCCGATCTGCTGGCGGGCTACGCGCATTATGTCCCCGGCACGTTTATCATCAAGGGCCTTGTGGCGCTGGTGGCCGCGCTGCTGCTGCGGCCGCTGCTGAAAAAGGGCGAGAAGATCCCGTTCTGGCGTCTGGCGCTCATCGAGCTGCCGTCCGAGGCCATCATGGTCGCCGGGTATTTCGGCTATAAGGCGCTAATTCTCGGCAAGGGCCTTGCCGCCGCCGCGTCGATCCCCAACAATCTGGTGCAGGCCGCCGTCGGCATTGTTCTGTCCGTCGTGCTCTACACCGCGCTGTCCAAGGTTCCCGAAATTCATAAGGCATTCTGGAAGGGTGAATAAATCATGTATGAAGAACTTACCGCGCAGGCGAAGCAGGCCGTTACGGAACTGCTGGACATTGCAAAGCTGAAGCCCGGCAAGCTGTTTGTCGTCGGCTGCTCGTCGAGCGAAATGGTCGGCGCGCGCATCGGCAAGGGCTCGAGCCTCGAGGCTGCGCAGGCCGCGTTCGCGGGCATTTATCCTGTTTTGCAGGCGCGCGGCATCGAGCTTGCCGTGCAGTGCTGCGAACACCTCAACCGCGCGCTTGTCGTGGAGCGCGATGTGGCCGAGGCGCACGGCTTTGAGATTGTCAACGCTATCCCGCAGCTGCATGCGGGTGGATCGTTTGCCATGACGGCGTGGGCCAATTTTAAAGATCCCGTGCTCGTCGAGACGATCGTTGCCGACGCGGGCATCGACATCGGCGACACGCTCATCGGCATGCACCTGCGCCGCGTCGCGATTCCCGTGCGCCTGTCGATCAAGAAGATCGGCGAGGCCAATATCCTCTGCGCCCGCACGCGCCCCAAATACATCGGCGGCGCCCGGGCCGTCTATCAGGAGCTGTAAACAAAAGCGCCAGCCAACCGGCTGGCGCTTTTACGTCTGTCAGAAAATGCTTTGTCTGTTTTACGCCGCGGCGTTTCGGGCTTGCTTATAGGGGCGGACGCCTCTGTCCGCCCGCAGAAAGCAGCGTTTTTATTGAAAACGACCGGCGAATTCGCAATATTGAAGGGGCCGACAGAGTCGTCGGCCCCTACAGGGAGTTTGCGATTTTGCGGCTCTGCTCAGATGATCTTGCCGAGGCCCGCGGTCTTCGCGGCCTGCGCGGCGCGGCGCAGAGCGGAGACGGACTCGCCCTCGAGGAAGTAAGCGTACATGTCGAGGATCATCCCGGCCAGCTCCGAATCGGCCTCCAGACCGGAGACCTCCTTCAGAACCTTCGCCGCTTCCTCCTTCGACTGCTCAATACCTGCCTCGTTCAGATAGCGGTATACCGCGCCGGCTGCGCCGACGGCGATATACGCGGGCTTCACGCCCTGTTCGAGGCACAGCAGGCTCGAACCGATCAGACGGTCGGCCGCGCCGAGCTTCCGTGTCGGGTCGCCGCCGACACGCTTGCAGGTGTCCTTCAGCGCGGCGTTGCGGAAGCGGCCGAGAAGATCCGTGATGTGCAGCATCAGGCCGTCCAGCTCGACGCTGTACTTCTTGGAAAGCGCCAGCGCGCTTTCCAGCATGGCGTTCTGCACGATGGTCAGAACCTCGGGATCGTCGATGGACTGGTAAATGTACTTCCGGCCCTCGTAGCCGCCGAGGTACGCGCAGGTCGCGTGGCCCATGTTGTGGACGTACAGCTTGCGCTTGATATAAAAATCAAACGGCTCAAACGGAACCATATTCGTAATTTCCGGAATTTCGCCCTTGAACGCAGCCTTGTCGACCGGCAGGAAGCCGTAGCGCTCGACGCACACGCGCATCGGATCGCCGTCCTTCATCTCTTCCGTCTGCACCGGAACCATGCGGCCGATGGACGCCTCGACCAGACCGACCTTTTCATCGAAATGCTTCTTCTCCTCGTCGGTCAGGAGATCCTTCAGCATGCCCTCCATGACCTTGTTGGCGTCCATCAGGTTTTCGCAGATGATGATGTTGAGCGGACGGTCGTCCCGCGCCCAGCGCTTTCTGAGACCTGCAACGATGTTGCCGACGATGAACTTGAGGATTCTCGCACCGACCGCCGTCGCCATGATGTCGCAGTTCGCGATGGCCTCGGAGGCCGCCTCCTGATCGTTGCCGTTGACCGCGGTCACATGCTCGATCGTGACGTCCTCATGTCCTTCGCTGGAGACATAGCGGACGGGGTACTGCTTGTTTTCCTGCAAAGCCTTGACCACGGGCTCGGCCACGTCGATGAATGTGACCTCGTAGCCGGACTGGCTGAGCGTTGCGCCGATAAAGCCGCGGCCGATGTTTCCGCCGCCGTACATAACTGCCTGTTTCATACTCTGACCTCTTCTCTTATTTTCCGTAAAGCTCATAGAGCTTCAAAACCTCGTCCTTTGTCTTCACACCATCCGATGCGCTGACCTCGCTGAGGGAGGCCGCCGCGCTGCACGCGCCGAGCTTCAAAGCCTCCTGCAGCGGCATATCCGTCTCCGCCGCGTACAATACGCCCGCGCAGAACGCATCGCCCGCGCCGACGGTGCCCTTGATATAGCCCTTCGGGAGCTTGAGACTCTCGAATTCGTAGTAATTGCCGTTCTCATCCATGCCGCAGCCGAGCTCCGGGCAGTGAATGACAGCCCATTTGGCAACGCCCAGCTCGTGCAGCTTCTGAAGCGCCTGCTTCATGTTCTCCACATGCAGCGCGCCGTCCTCTCCGCGCAGCAGAACGCCCGTGGTCTGCTGGGCCTCGAGCTCGTTGATGATGCAGTAGTCGGTGTACCTGAGCGCCGGGGTCACGAGGCGCGCAAAGCGCTCGCCCGCCTCGGATACAACGTCGATGGACGTCTTCATCCCGGCCTTCTGCGCCCGGTGCAGAAGCCGCGCCATCTTCGTGCCGTATTCTGCGTCCGGTTCGTCCAGATGCGGCAGCAGAAGAATATAGCCGATGTGGAAAATGTCGACGTCGAGCTTGTCCCAGTCGATATCGTCTTCTCCATAATAGGCGTTGCCGCCCGCGTACTGGAAGAAGGTGCGCTCCTTTGTCTGGTTATTGGACATGACAGCCGTAAACGACGTATCGCCGCTGCGCCTGACCATGGAAAGGTCGATATTCTTGTATTTGCCCATCTCCCGCAGGACAAAATCGCCTTCGGCGTCGTGCCCGGCAAAGCCGGAGGCCACGAGCGGCAGCTTGGGATCGAGCCGCGCGAGATCGGAGATGGTGTTGCAGACCGAGCCGCCGGTGGAGCGGGTGATGCCCTCGGTGATGTGCGTCAATTCATTCTGCTTCGGCCAGGTTTCGATCGGGTAGGTGATATCCACGATCATGTTGCCCGCGCAGCAAATGCCTTTTTTCATACGTCCTCCCTGTTTTCAGGGGCCGTGCGGCCCTTGTTTTTTTCTCTGTATCCTGTTATTATGAGGGAAAGAGGCGGGCTTAGCACCGATGAAGATGCGCCTGATGCCCGACAAAGATGCTTTTTTGGTGAAAAGAATGGAAATCTACAATGAATACGAACTGATCTCGCATTCCAAGCTGGCAGACTGTACCATGTTTATCGTCGACATGGTCTACCGGCCCATGCACCTGCATAAGGAGCTGGAGCTGTGCGTGGTGCTGAGCGGCGGCTGCCGCGTCAGCACCGACTGGCAGAGCTTTGAGGCCGGGCCGGGGGAGATTTTGCTGTTTGACGCGGGCAGCAGCCATGAGCTCTGCGCCTCCGGCGCGCCCGCAAGACTTCTGACGCTGCAGATCTCCAACAGCTTCTGCGCCCGCTTTTATCCGCAGATCCGCAGCATCCGCTTCGGCTGCCGGGGGCTGTCCGCCTGTCTGACGCAGGCGCAGCTGGCGGCGCTGCGCCGCGCGATGCTGCTGGCCCTTTCCGCCTATCTGCGCGACGCGCCGGAATCGCCGTTTGCCTGCATGGCGCAGGTCAATGAGATCTTTGCCATGCTGCTCGGCAATACGCCGTACCGCGTGCTGAGCGACACGGAAAATCTGACGCAGACGCGCAACGCCGAGCGCATGCACCGCATTCTGCATTATCTGGAGACGCATTATTCCGAGCCCGTCCGCCTCAGTGAGATCGCGGAGCGGGAGGGGCTGACGCAGACATACCTCTCGCACCTGTTCCGCGAGCAGCTGCACATCCCGTTTCAGGATTACCTGGCCCGGCTCCGGCTGGAGGCGGCGATGCTCCTGCTGCGGCAGTCCGACACGACGCTGACCGACGCGGCCTATGCCTGCGGCTTCTCCGATCCCAAATACCTGAACCGGAGCTTTCAGAAGAACCTCGGCATGACGCCGCGTCAGTGGCTGCTGGAAAACCGCCCGGACCCGAGCCGCGCGCCGTCTGCGGAGGACCCGCGTACAGCGCAGCGCATCCTGACGCCCGGCGAGTGCCGGGCGCTGCTGGATGCGCTGGAGATTCCGTAGGGAATTTCAGATCTTCATAATTTTCAGCTCTTCGCCGCTTGCGTAGGCCTTTTCCATGATGCGCTGGACATGCACGGCGTCGGACGCGGGCACGACGAGGGGTTTATCGTTCAGAATGGAGTCCGAGAAGCTCTCAATCTCGCGTGTGTACATGTTGCCGAAGTTGCCGGGGATATCAATGCCCGCGTCGTCGGCGTGGGTCTGCTCGGCGGAGTAGGCGACGTTTTTGTCGATAAACACGGCGTTCAGCTTGCCGCCGTCGATCTGGCCGATCATCGTGTCGCCCAGCAGACGGCCCTTCGTGCCGAAAAATTCAACGCGCCACTTCGAGG
Source organism: Oscillospiraceae bacterium (assembly GCA_902796245.1). Classification (GTDB taxonomy): domain Bacteria; phylum Bacillota; class Clostridia; order Oscillospirales; family Oscillospiraceae; genus CAG-170. Next base: position 26,099 of record CADBOK010000018.1, read on the forward strand.
CCTCGTCCGGGATATTGAAGTTGGACTGCACGACGCACTGCGCGCCGTTTTCCATGCGCATGAGGATGGTGGACGTATCCTCGACGTCATACTGCGGCTCGGGGAAGGCGATTTTTTCGTTCATGGACGCGACCTCGGTCACGCGCATGCCGGTGATGTATTCCATGAGGTCGATGGTGTGCACCGACAGATCCATCATCGCGCCACCGCCGGCCTTGGCCTTGCACTGGCGCCAGTTGCCGGGCTCATACGGGAGCCAGAGCGTAAACTGCGAATAACCGGATACGACCGTGCCGATTTTCCCTTCGGCGATGGCCTTTTTCATGCTCATGACGTGCGAGCCGAAGCGCATCATAAAGCCCGCCGCGATCTTTACACCCTTGTGTTCACAGTACTCGATGACCTCCTGGCCCTCGTCGGACGTCATGGCCAGCGGCTTTTCGATCAGAATGTCCTTGCCGTAATCGGCGGCCAGCTTCGCCTGCTTCGCGTGCAGGACGATGGGCGTGGCGATATAGACGGCGTCGACCTCCGGGTCTGCCAGCAGATCCTCTTCCTTTGTATAGCCGCGCTTCGCGCCGTATTTCTGGCGGATTTTTTCGACCTGCCCGGCGTTGATGTCCATGACGGCGATGAGCTCGGCGTTTTCAGCCAGCATCATGCCGGGGATCGTTCTGCGGTCCGCAATGCCGCCGGCGCCGATTACGCCCCAACGTAATTTTTTCATATGCTCCGCTCCTCTGCAAATCTGTAGACCGCCTGCGGCGGTCTATTTTCAGTATAGCACAGCCCCGCCGGGATGAAAAGGGAATTCCGTATAAAAACCGGGAAATCCAACGACAATCCAAAAAACCGTGCAGACTGGACCCGGCAGGCGGTGCAGAAACCGGCTTCGCCGAGCCGGAGAGGTCACGCAGCAGTATGTAGCGGATTTTATATGAATGATCGGCGAATTTGTAAGCCCTTACAGATTACCGGCGCATCCACCCAGCCGGTTCATCCAGCGCCGGCGGCGGAAGACTGCCATGGAGACGGCGAAGCGGACGCACTCCTCCAGCGACAGGAGCAGATAAACATACGCGATGGGCAGCTTCCAGACGAACGCGCCCAGAAGCCCCAGCGGGACGCCGAAGAGCCATGTGCCGAGCATGTCGATACCCATGACATACGCCGTCCGCCCGCCGCTGCGGAGAATGCCGCCGCCGAGGATCATATTGAGCACCTTGAACGGCGCGGCCAGCGCGTAGACAAACAAAATCTGCCGCGTCAGCAGCTTTACCGTGCGCTCGACCCGGTAGATCTCCACATACGCGCCGCTCGTCAGCACGACCAGAGCCGAGAGCACGGCGGCCCCGACGGCGCCATAAACCATCAGCCGTTTCGCCGCCCGATAAGCCCCGTCGTAGTCCTCGCCGCCAAGCTTCTTTCCGACGATCACGCCCGCTGCCTGCGACAGGCCGCACAGCGCGCCGATTACCAGCCCCTGTATGGGCGCGGTCAGCGTCATGGCGGCGCTTTCCGCCGTGCCCATGTGCCCATAGATGGCAGCGTAGACGTTCTCGCCGAGACTCCAGCTCGCTTCGCACAGCAAAAGCGGCAGCAGCACGGACAGATACCCGCTCCAATGCAGCCGCGCTGCGGCGCGCGGCGCTTTTTCCGCGCGCAGGAAGGTCAGTTGCTTTGCGAACAGAAGAAGCAGCAGGAAATTGACGCACTGCGCGCTCACCGTCGCGATAGCCGCCCCGGCTGCGCCCATGGCGGGAAGACCAAGCCTCCCGAAGATCAGGATATCGTTCAGCCCGGTATTTAAAACGGCGGACGCGATGCCCGCGTACAGCGGCAGCCCCGGCTTTTCCGCACAGCGGAACGCGGTGGACAGGAGCGTAGAGCCCGCCATGGGCAAAAACGTGCCGGAGATCAGCGCCAGATACTCCGCCGCTGCCTGCTGCGTCTGGGCATCCTTCGTATAAATGCGCATGACCGGCCCCGGAAACAGCGCGCAGACCGCGGTAAACAGCGCGGCGACGCCCAGCCCGAGCAGAAGATTCCGGAAAAAGCTCCGCCGCACCTCCGCGCCGTTTTTCTGCCCCAGATACTGCGCGAGCATGATCCCGGCAGCCGCGCCGACAGCGGCAATCACGACGGAATACATGGACGCGAATTTTCCTGCCAGTCCGACGCCCGCCACGCAGGTTTCGCCCAACTGGCCGATCATGATCTGGTCGACCATGCTGAACGACGATTGCAGCATGGACTGCAGCGCGGCGGGGACGGCCAGACGGCATACGCTTTTAAAAAATGTGTCCGGTTTCTTCATGGCGCACCTCCCGGTCTGTTTGTCTCCATTGTAGCCGGGGAGCGCTGTGGTTTCAAAGGTTAAGCGCGTAACGTATTACAAAATTAAGGCTGCCGGTTTGTGCAGTCTGACGGGCGGCACGGCCCCGTGCTGCCGCGCACCACGAGGGAAACGGGCAGCGTGAGCTCCGGCGGGACGGGCTTTCCCGCGCGCAGCTCCCGCAGTTTCCCGATTGCGAGCTTCGCGCGCAGCGCAGCATCCTGCCGGACGGTTGTGAGCGCGGGCCGGACGAGCCCGTACATGGGCGTATCGTCAAACCCTGCGACGGAGATGTCGTCCGGCACGCGGAGACCCTGCTCCGCAAGAAAGCACATCAGATCGAGCGCGTAAAAATCCGAGACGGCAAACACCGCGGTCGCCTCCCGCAGCCGCGCCAGCTGCTGCCGGTAATACGTCCAGCGAGCCTCCTGCTGCATGGGCACGAGCAGCAGCCCGGCTGTGCCGGGCGCGGCGCCGCGGCGGAAGCCCTCGATTCGTTCCCGGTCAACGCCCGTTTCATTGTCCGAAACGCACAGCAGCTTCCGGTGGCCCAGCCCGGAAAGATGGCGGCCCATTTGATATCCGCCGTCATAATTGTCGATGGACAGATTCACAAGCCGCTCCGGGTCCCGGCAGAGTCCGTCGTAGACGACGATGGGGATCCGGATATGCCGGCGAAGGTCGGTATAGTCCTGCTCGCAGAAGCCGGTCATGACAAGCCCGTCCATGTTCCACATGGACGCAAACCGCACGACATCCCCGGCGCACCGGGCCTTTTTCACCAGCATGAACTGCCCGCCGCGCTCAATTTCGGTGGACAGCGCATCCAGCGCGGACGCGATGAATCCGTCGCGCAGCGTGTGCCCCGCGTATTTCGGATGATCGTTGACGAACACGCCGATGATCCCCGAGCTGTTCCGGGCCAGCAGAATGCCCGCCATGCTGGGGATATACTGCCGCTCTTCGAGCAGCGCCGTCACGCGCTGCACCGTCTCGTCCGAGACCTTGTTCGTTTTTCCGTGGATCACGTTGGAAACGGTTGCCGTGCTCAGGCCAAGTTCCTCCGCAATGTCACAGATGCGCACACGCTCCTGCATCCCATCGCCTCCTTCTGCCGTTATTTTATCTGTTCCGCGCGGAGAAGTCAAAGGCGGCGCGGGCAAAAACACGCGATTCCGGAAAAAGATACTTGTGTTCTGCGGCGGTTTCGCATATGATATGTATGCCGCCCGCTTTTTTGATCTTCGGCGGCGGAAAAGAGGAGCCTGTTTTGAAAAAACTGAGCGTTTGTGTGCTGTTCGGCGGCGTTTCGCCGGAGCATGAAGTCTCGCTGCGGTCGGCGGAATCCGTGCTGAACCGCCTGGACAAAGATAAATATCACATTTTCCCGGTCGGCATCACGAAGGACGGCGACTGGATCCTGTTCGGCGGCAAGGATTACGGGATGCTGCCCGCCGGAACGTGGCAGAACTGCGAGGAAAACCGCCGTGCGGCGATTTCTCCCGTGCGCGGCCAGGGCCTTCTGAGCTTTGAAAACGACTGTGTCGTGCGCGAGCGCATCGACGTGGTTTTCCCCGTGATGCACGGCGAAAACTGCGAGGACGGCGCGATTCAGGGCCTTTTGCAGATTGCGGGCATTCCCTATGTCGGCCCGCATGTCGCGGCCTCCGCAGCCTGTATGGATAAGAGCATCACGAAGCTGATCGCCGACGCCGCGGGCGTCCGGCAGGCGGCATGGCAGCTTGTCACGCGCGAGAGCTTTGCGCGCAGCCGCGAGAGCGTGCTGAGCGCCATCGAGGTGCGCTTTGCTTATCCCGTCTTCGTCAAGCCCGCCGGAACGGGCTCGTCCGTCGGCGTTGCAAAAGCGAAGAACCGCGCCGCGCTGGAGACGGCGGTCGAGGCGGCGCTGAAATACGACCGCAAGGTTCTGGTCGAGGAATTTATTCTCGGGCAGGAGGTCGAGGTCGCCGTGCTCGGCAACGACAATCCGTTTGCCTCCGTCTGCGGCGAGATCGATGCCGGTGCGGAGTTCTATGACTACGACGCAAAATACGTCTCCGACTGCGCCCGTCTGTACATCCCGGCCCGCCTTTCCGAGCAGACCGCAGAGCAGGTGCGCGAGCTTGCCGTGCGCGTCTACACGGCCATGGGATGCCGGGGCCTGTCCCGTGTCGACTTCTTTGTGAAGGACGGCGGCGAGGTCGTCTTCAACGAGATCAACACCATCCCGGGCTTCACGTCCATCTCCATGTATCCCAAGCTGTTTGAGGCCAGCGGCATCGCCTACAGTGAGCTTCTGGACGATCTGATCGCGCTTGCGCTGGAGGCGTGATGGTACAGGCCGCAAGAATTTCCATCACCGGCACGCAGTCCATGGACGACTCCGGGCCGCAGACGCTCGAGCTGGTGACAGACGGCTCGTACTGCTATGAGCCGGGCTTTGCGCTGTTGTCCTACGTCGAGTCGGAAATGACGGGACTCGAGGGCGTCGTGACTTCCTTCCGGATCGAGGACGGGCAGACCGTCACGCTGCGGCGCACTGGCAAGGTCAATGCCGAGATGGTCTTCGACCGCCGGCAGGCGCATGAATCGCTTTATGACGTCGGCTTCGGCGCGATGATGATCAGCGTTGTGACCGAGGATATGACGGTCCTGCTCAACGAGCACGGCGGCGTTCTCGATCTGGACTACCGCGTCGAGGTTGAGCACGCGCTTTGCAGCCGGAATCGGTATCACATTGAAATTCAGACGATCTAAATAAAGGAGCGAACACAGATGAAACAGCCGCATATTTGTCTGGACGAAACGCTTGGCATCCGTTACGCGATTCTGCCCGGCGACCCGGCACGGCTCGACCGCGTGGCGCAGCAGCTGGAGTCCGTGCGCGAGCTTGCGTACAACCGCGAATTCCGCAGTCTGACCGGCACGTACCGGGGCGTCCCCGTTCTGGCGATCTCCACGGGCATCGGCGGCTCGTCCGCCGGTATCTGCGTGGAGGAGCTGCACAACATCGGCATAGAGGCCGCTATCCGCATCGGCTCCTGCGGGGCCCTGCAGACCGGCATCGCGCTGGGCGATCTGATCCTCGGCTGCGGTGCCATCCGCGACGACGGAGTCTCAAAGACCTATGTCCATACGGAATATCCGGCAGTCGCTGACTATCAACTGCTGGGATTGTGCGTCGAGGCGGCAAAGGCGCTCGGCTGCCCGTACCACGTCGGCATCATCCACAGCCACGAGAGCTTTTATCATGAGGAAAACGACGCTGAGAGCGCCTACTGGTCGCGCAAGGGTGCGCTGGGCGCGGATATGGAATCCGCAGCCCTGTTTACCATCGGCCGTCTGCGCGGGATGAAGACCGCGTCCATTCTCAACAACGTCGTCGTTTACGGCGAGGATACCGCGGACGCCATCGGCGGCTATGTTGACGGCGAAAGCCTGACCGCCATCGGCGAGCGCAATGAGATCCTGACCGCGCTCGAAGCCCTTTACCGGCTGGAACAGGAGCGGGTACAATGAAAAACGTTCTGTTTGTCGACTGCTGCATCCGCCGCGAGGCGTCCAACACAAAAAAGCTTGCTGAGGCGTTTTTGTCTGCATTGCCGTCCGGCTGCGCGGTGACGCGGCTGGATCTGATGGCGGAGGAGCTTTCCTACTTCAAGGACAGCTATTTTGACCAGCGCGAGGCGCTGCTGGAAGAAAACCGGCGCGATCATCCGCGCTTTCGGTACGCGCATCAGTTCGCGCAGGCCGATTTGATCGTAATTGCCGCACCGTTCTGGGATCTGTCCTTCCCGGCGCTTTTGAAGGTGTACATCGAGCAGGTGTCCGTCGACGGGATCACGTTCGGCTCCACGGAAGACGGTCTCAAGGGCCTCTGCCGTGCGTCTCATCTGGTCTTCCTTACCACGCGCGGCGGATTCTATACCGGAGACGCCATGGAGATGGGCAGCCGGTATCTTGACGCCCTGCACACCTTCTTCGGCATCGGCGAATATACCTGCATTGCCGCCGACGGCATGAACGTCGCGGGCTTCGACGCGGAGGCGGCCTTGCGCCGCGCCATGCAGGAGGCTGCGCGGCTGGCCGCGTCGCTGTAGATAATTTCTGTTGCAAACTGTAGAACAGTTGGGTATAATACGACTATAAAAACTACACAGGAGGTCATTTTTATGGCTGCAAAGATCGAAAAGACCACCATCATCGGCGATGTTCTGGATATCGCACCCGAGACCGCTCCGCTGTTCATGGCCATCGGCATGCACTGCCTGGGCTGCCCGTCCTCCCGCGGCGAGACCGTTGAGGAAGCCTGTATGGTTCACGGCGTCGACGCCGATGCGTTCCTGGCGCAGGTCAACCGCTTCATCGAGGCGAGCGAAGAGGCTGAAAAGGCCAAGTAATAACCCGAAAGGAAAGGGCGGCCAACCGGCCGCCCTTTTGCGTGAAACGATGAAAGTTCCGATCTCCAACCGGCTGCTGCTGTGCGCCGAATTTGTCCCGCGCGCATCCCGCGCCGCCGATGTCGGCACGGATCACGGGTATCTTTCCATATACCTGCTGCGCGAGGGCATCTGCCCGTTCGTCACGGCGGCAGACCTGCGCGAGCAGCCGCTGCAGAAAGCCCGCGAAAACGCCGCGCGCTTCGGCGTGTCCGGCCGGATGCAGTTCCTTCTGTCCGACGGCCTGCAGAGCATTCCGCCCGATGCGGCGGACACAATCATCATGGCCGGGATGGGCGGCGATCTGATGGTGCGCATTCTGGAGGCTGCGCCGTGGGTCTGCGATGCGCGCTATACGCTCATTTTACAGCCGCAGAGCGCCGGGCAGGCGCTGCGGAAGTATCTGGCAGAGCACGGCTTTGCGATCGAGCGCGAAGCGCTCGCAAAGGACGGCCATTTTTTCTACACCGTTCTGCGCGCGAAGAAGGGGAGCATGCCCCCGCTTTCGCCGGGACAGCAATACGCCTCGCCGCAGCTGCTGCGGGAGGGCGGGCCGCTTCTGGGACCATACCTGGCCCGAATCGAGACGGCCCTTGCGGGCACCGTTCTGGGTCTGCAAAAGGCAGACGAGCCCGAAAAGCTCCGCTATTACGAGACCGCGCTTGCGGAAATCAGAGAAATGAGGAAGCAGCATGAAAACTGTTCGTGATATCTATAACGCCCTGTTTGCCTTTGCACCCGCGTCCATGAAAATGGACTGGGACAATGTCGGCCTGCTCTGCGGCCGGTTTGACGCGCCGGTCGATACCGTCCTTGTCGCGCTCGACCCGATGCCGGATGTGATCGACGAGGCAAAGGCAGCCGGCGCGCAGTGCATCGTGACGCACCACCCGCTTTTTTTCGACGCGCCCAGAGCCGTCAACGACGCAAGCTATGAGGGCCGCTGCATTCTGGCGCTGGCCGAGGCGAAGATCGCCGCGATCAACCTGCACACGAATCTCGACGTCTGCCCCGGCGGCGTGAACGATGTGCTGGCCGAGATGCTGGGACTGACGGATGTGTCAGTTCTGGATCCCGTCGGAACGGATACATATGGCAGGCCCTACGGCCTTATCCGCACCGGTAAGGCAGCGGAGCAGCCGCTTGCCGAATTTGCCGCGTTCGTAAAGTCGGCGCTTTCCTGCCCCGGCCTCCGGTTTGCGGACGCCGGAAGACCCGTGCGGCGCGTGGCCGTCGGCGGCGGCAGCTGCGGCGGCGCAATTGACGACGTGCTGGCCGCAGGCTGCGATACGCTTGTGACGGCAGACCTCAAATACAACCACTTTGAAGAGGCAAAATACCGCGGCCTCAATCTCATCGACGCGGGCCATTTTGAGACGGAAAACCCCGTCTGCGCCGTTCTGGAGCGCGTTCTGCGCGAAACGCTGCCGGAGCTGACCGTCCTGCGCGCCAAAGCGCACAAAGATGAGACGCAATTTCTATGAAACAGTTGACCTCCGCCCGCTGTCTGTGATAAAATAACAAGAGATATTGTAACGAAGGGAAGAACACCTCATGTCCGGACATTCCAAGTGGCATAACATTCAGAAAACCAAGGGCGCGCAGGATGCCAAGCGCGCGGCAGCCTTCACGAAAATTTCCAAGGAAATGATCGTGGCTGTCAAGGAGGGCGGCGGCATCGCCGACCCCGCGTATAACTCCCGCCTCGCGACCGTCATCACCAAGGCCAAGGCCGCCAACATGCCGAACGACAACATCAAGCGCGTGCTGGAAAAAGCAGCGGCGTCCGGCAGCGGCGATAACTATGAAACCATCACCTACGAGGGCCACGGCCCCTGCGGCGTCGCCGTCATCGTTGAGACCATGACCGACAACCGCAACCGCACTGCGGGCAGCGTCCGTCACCATTTCGACAAATACGGCGGCAGCCTCGGCACCAACGGCTGCGTCAGCTGGTCGTTCGACCGCAAGGGCGTCATCGTCATCGACAATGAAGACGAAGAGCTCGACGAGGATACCGTCATGATGGACGCGCTCGACGCCGGCGCCGCCGATTTCCAGCCGGAAGAGGGCTGCTTCACCGTCTATACCGACCCCGATTCCATCAACGACGTCGCCAAGGCGCTCGAGGACAAGGGCTATAAATTCGACTCCGCCCAGATCGAGATGGTCCACCAGACCTACCAGAAGCTAGAAAAGCAGGAAGACCGCGACAACATGGAAAAAATGCTCGACCTCTTCGAAGAAGACGACGACGTCCAGAACGTCTGGCATAACTGGGATCAGGAGTAAGCAGAAAACGCGTATAATCAATAAAGAGAAGAAAAGGCAGCGGAGAGATCCGCTGCCTTTTTGCTGCGGCGGGTTCCACCACTCAGGACCTTCGGGCCAGCTCCCCCTTTCAGGGAAGCCTTGGTTCCTGCAAACACAGAAAACCTTCCCGCAAAAAGGTGCAGCCTGACAAACTCAGACTGCACCTTCTATTTATGGCAGTTGTTCTACGGCAACTAGCTGCAAACTTGATACCTCCGTATCAGGCGGCGCGTACCAAGATGCCCGTGAGGTGACTTCCAAGTGGAACGACGCCTGAAATATTGGTGCTCACCCGAATTCAGAGGCAGAAAGCACCAAACGCGTCCAAGCGCCCCTTTTCTCCCCTATCTTTTCCGGCAAGGCGGAAAAGATAGGGCCGCCGGAGGCGCGTCAGAAACGACCACGACAGAACGAGCCGCCGCAAGCGACGTCTCTTATCCTCTGTGCTCGTTTCTTCCTTTCCAAACCGCAAGCTGAACTTGCGGTTTGGGTTTTTCTATGCAAATCTGCTACAACCTCTCAGTCTCGGCTTCGCCGAGCCAGCATCCCTACCCCTTTTGTCCCTTCGGGACATTTCCCCCTGATAGGGGGAATCGGCCCCTGGAAGGGGAGCCAAGGG
>CADBOK010000019.1 GCA_902796245.1 Oscillospiraceae bacterium
CAGCGCATCCTGCGCGGCGACGTGCTCCCCGGCCAGACGCTCATCTGCGACGAGCAGAACGGCGAGCTGGTCATTACCGCAAAATAAAAAACAGAGGCCCTGCCGCAAAACCTGTTGCGGCAGGGCCTTTTATCATGCGTCCGCACCAAAGGCTCCCCTTGGGCCCAAGGGGCTGATTCCCCCTATCAGGGGGAAATGGCCCGAAGGGCCAAAAGGGGTAGGGACGCTGTCAGCGAAGCTGACTGAGGGGATTCGAACCCCGCAAATCCCGGAGCACTTCGACATACGCGCAATTTTGGTAGGGGCGGGGCTCTGCTCTGCACGGCAGAACGCACCGTATTTACGAAAATCTGCGGCGAATTCGTAACTTCCAAACGGGCCGATGTGGGCATCGGCCCCTACAGACCGCTCCCGAGGCTCCTTGGGCGCAAGGAAAGGCGCCCCGCGCTCAGTTCATCTCCTCAATATAATACACATAATCCAGCGACTTGAGCGCCTCGATGATCTCGCCGTGCTTTTTATACTGCTTGAGTTCCGGGCTGTCGACCGTAAACGAGACGGTAAAGACGCTGAGGCCGGAATTTAAGTACGCGGGGTTGGACTCGATATCGTCGATGCGCATGCCGAGCGCGCGGACGGTCGACACGAAATCCGGCAGATCCAGCTTGTTTTTCAGCTCCAGATGTACCTCGAAGTGGTTCGAACGGTCTTTCAGATGCGTTTCCAGCGCAGGCAGGCCCGACATGCTGCACAGCAGCGCGAGAAACAGCACCAGCGCCAGCGTGTAAAGTCCCGCGCCGAGCGCGAGCCCCACGATCCCGCAGCACCAGAGGCCGACCGAGGTCGTGAGCCCCTTGATCTGGTTTTTGGAGCTGAAGAGGATGGAATTTCCGCTGATGGTCGTCATGCCGATGACGGCGGCCGCGGATAAAACCGGGATCGTAACCGGCAGAATATCCATGAGATACTGGTCGATGAGCATCGTGGCTGTGCCCGCGAGGCTCACGAGGATGAAGGTGCGAAGACCGGCGGAGTGCCGCTTGCTTGAGCGCTCGCAGCCGATGATGGCGGCCAGCGCCATGCTGAGGGCCAGCCGGAGAAAGATGGAGCCGAGCGTCAGCTCCGCGCTCCACGGGCCGAGAAGCCCTGCAATCCAATCCGTTTTCATATGCCGTTACCTCCTGAGATAGAAATATCTGCGCTGCGCCTGCGTCTGGGCCAACTGCTCCTCCGCCGCCTCGGTAAAGGCGGCCTCCTCCTCCGACATGTCGCTGCTTAGCGCGGGAAGCTCCTGCTGGATCTTCCGGATGCGCTCGATGAGCAGCTGCACGTCGGACTTCCGTTCGCCCGTTTCCGTGACCTCCGCCACGACGGCGACATCCTCAAGCTTTGTGGAATACGATTTGGATAAGTACAGCGCCAGCTTTGCACAGCCGGGGCCGATGAGCTCGTACAGAACGCTCGAAGCCAGAATAATGGTCTGCAAATCGCTGCCCATCGTGCCGCCGAGCGTCCGCGCGCTGAGGGCAGCCAGACCGATGGCCACGCCCGCCTGCGGGATGAGCGCGAGGCCCAGATAATTGCGTACCAGCTTATCTTTTTTGACCAGCCCGCAGCCCAGCCACGCGCCGGCGTATTTGCCGAGAATGCGCACGAGGAAATAACTCACGCCGATGACGAGCAGCGGCACGCCGTTTAAGTCCCCGGACGAAGAAACCAGCGCGTCCAGCTGAAACGACATGCCGGAGCGCACGAAGAACAGAAGCAGGATCGGCGGGCTGAAATAATTGAGCTGCTTGAACAGCTTGTCGTCGTCCGCGATGTTCGTGTAGACCGTGCCCATCATCATGCAGCCGAGCAGCGGCGAGATATCCAGCAGCGCGCACACGCCGCAGAACGCGAATAAAAGCGCGACGGAAATGATGAGCTTATTGTCCTTCGAGCGCTTCTGCGGCATAAGAAGCTTCATGAAAAGTCCGAACACGCTGCCAAGCAGCAAAACCAGAAGGTTCAGAAGCACGGGCCTGCCGAGCGTTTCCAATGAAAAGCCGCTCGCTCCGCTTAAGGAGGCCAGTGCGACGGAAATAGCGACCGAATAGAGGACCAGCCCCACCACATCGTCCAGCGCCACGACCTGCAGAAGCGTGTCGACAAAATCGCCCTTCGCGCCGGTCTGCCGGATGGTCATCATCGTGGAGGCCGGAGCCGTCGCCGAGGCGAGGGCCGCGAGCACGATGGAGAACGCCAGGTCGAGCCGGAGCACGAAAAATGTCAAAATAAAAATAAAGACCGAGGCCAGAACGGCTTCGAAGATCGTGATCCAGACAACCTTCATGCCGCTCTTTTTCAGGACGGAGAGCTTGAAAAACTCGCCCGTCGAAAACGCGATGAAGGCCAGCGCAATATCGGAAAGAAAGTCCGTGCCGCCAATGATGCGCTGCGGCACAAGGTTCAGGACATACGGCCCGATGAGAATCCCCGCGAGGATATAGCCGGTCACATTCGGCAGCCGCGCGAGCTTTGTCAGCCGCGTCATCGCAAAGCCGGAAAACAGCATCAGCGCAATGGAAATAATCACGCCCGCGACCGGGCTCGTATTGGCGATCAGGGAAGAAAGCTCCGTAACGTTCACCTCCGATTTAACATGGATTTTATACAGTGTATCACAACCGGGCGCGTTCTGCAAGCTGTTCGTGTCGGAAGAAAATTTCCTGCGAAAAGGGCTTGCAATCTCACCGCGGAGCCGATACCATAGAGACAGAGTAACTTGCAGGAGGCATGCATATGCAGAAACAAGCGCCGAAGCTCGTCATTATGGCAGCCGGAATGGGCAGCCGCTTCGGCGGGCTCAAGCAGATGGAGCCTGTCGACCGGGAGGGGCACAGCATCATCGATTTTTCCATGTACGACGCAAGACGCGCGGGCTTCCGCGATCTTGTTTTTATCATCAAGCGCGAGCACGACGCACTCTTCCGCGAGCGCATCGGGAACCGCATGGAGCGGTTTTTCAACGTGGAATACGTCTACCAGGAGCTGACAGACATTCCGGACGGCTGCACCGTGCCGGAGGGCCGCGTCAAGCCGTGGGGCACGGGACAGGCCGTGGCCTGCTGCCGGAACGTGCTGCACGGGCCGTTTGCGGTCATCAATTCCGATGATTTTTACGGGCGCACGGCGTTCAGCGAGATCTACGACTTCCTGCGCACAAACGACGACGAGCACTGCTACGCCATGGTCGGCTACCGGGTGCGCAATACCGTGACGGCGTTCGGCTCCGTGGCGCGCGGCGTGTGCGAGGTGCAGAACGGCATGCTCCGGGGCATCACCGAGCGGACGAAGATCTACCAGCGCGGCGACCATGCCGCCTATACCGAGGACGGCGAGCATTTTGTCGATCTGCCGGGCGACACCATTGTCTCCATGAACATCTGGGGCTTTACCCGGCCGATGGTCTCGGAGCTCTGGACCCGGCTTGGCACGTTTTTCAAAACGGAAGTCCCGCAGGAGCCGCTGAAGCGCGAGTTTTATCTGCCGAGCGCCGTCAACGGACAGCTCGAGGAGGGAACGGCCCGCGTGCGCGTGCTGCCCTGCGAGGAGGTCTGGCACGGCGTGACCTACCGCGAGGATCTGGCCTCCGTCAAGGAGGCGATCTGTGCGCTCAAGGAAGCCGGGGTCTACGAAGAGCGCCTGTGGCCGGACTGAGCCTGTTTTCAGGTGTCTTTTTTGAGATATTGAACGTCCGGTCCAATGGCTCTGCCATTGGACCGGACGCTCTTTTTGCCGGCTGCGGGATCAGGCTTTCTTTCCCGCAAGGGACTTGCGGTATTTTTCGCTTTCCCAGTTGGCGATAAATTTCTTCGCGGCTTCGCCCATGGTGGACAGTTCATACCCTGACTTGCGGATATGCTCCATGACGAAGAAGACGGCGGCGAGCGTTTCCACCAGCGTCAGGGCCTTTTTTGCGTCCATCCGCATGAGCAGTTCGCCGGTTTTGCTGCTGGCGACGGCCTGCCCGTCTTCGAGCGTTTCCTGATCCAGATAGAATGTATCCGTCAGGAAAACCATCTGGTCGGGGTACAGCGGCTGCGTCATTAAAAATTCCTGCGTATAGCCGCCGGTTTTGAACTGCTCTGTCAGATACGGCACA
>CADBOK010000020.1 GCA_902796245.1 Oscillospiraceae bacterium
ACACCTGCCAGACCGACTGGCTTCGTCTCGTCGGCAATGACGAGCATATCCGGCTGGAGACTCCGCACATTGCCGTCCAGCGTCGTGAGCGTCTTGTCCTCGCCCGCGCGGCGGACGACGATCTTGCCGCCCTTGACGTAGCGGTAGTCGAACGCATGCATCGGCTGGCCGTATTCGACCATGACATAGTTTGTGATATCGACGATATTGTTGATCGGGCGGATGCCGGCCGAGCGCAGGCGCTGCCGCATCCACTTGGGGCTGGGCGCGATCTTGACATTGCGCACCATACGGGCCGTGTAGCGCAGGCACAGATCCTCCGCCTGCACGTCGACGTCGAGCAGCTCGCAGAGATCGCCCTCCGCGCCGCCCTTGACGACCGGCTCATGGTGCTTCATCGGCACATTGAACGCGGCGGCTGTCTCACGGGCAAGGCCGATGAGGGAGTAGCAGTCCGGGCGGTTGTTTGTGATCTCGAATTCGACGATGGAGTCGTCATTGCCGATGACGACGTTCATGTCCTCGCCGACCTCGCAGCCTTCGTCATTCAGGATCCAGATGCCGTCGGCATACGCCTCCGGGCAGTCGTGCTCGGTCAGACCGAGCTCCTTATACGAGCACAGCATGCCGCAGGACTCAACGCCGCGCAGCTTGCCCTTTGTGATGTGGATGCCGCCGGGCAGATACGAGTTGTGCTGCGCGACCGGAACCAGATCGCCCTCGTGGACATTCTGTGCGCCCGTGACGATCTGCACCGGCTCGCCGGAGCCGCAGTCGACCATGCAGACCCACATATGATCGGAGTTTTCATGCTTCTTCATCGACAGAACCTTGCCGACGACGACGTTTTTAAGTTCTGCGTCCATGCGCTCGGTCGTCTCGACCTTCTGACCGGCGAGGGTCATGACGGAGTCGTATTCTTTGTCCGTAGCCGTGATGTCAACAAATTCACGGAGCCATTTTCTCGAAATATTCATGTCGTACCCTCCTTAGAACTGAGACAGGAAGCGGATGTCGTTTTCGAAGATCATGCGCATATCGCTGATCTTGAACCGGCGCATGGCCATGCGCTCAAGGCCGATGCCGAAGGCAAAGCCGGAGTAAATTTCCGGGTCAATGTCGCAGCCTGCGAGCACTTTCGGGTGTACCATACCGGCGCCCAGCAGCTCGATCCAGCCCTCGCCCTTGCAGGTCGGGCAGCCCTTGCCGCGGCAGTTGAAGCACTGCACGTCGACCTCGCAGCTCGGCTCGGTGAACGGGAAGTGGTGCGGACGGAAGCGGACGACGGAATCCTGCCCGTACATGGCCTTGATGAGCGTTTCAAGCGTACCCTTGAGGTCGGCCATCGTGATGCCCTTGTCAATGACAAGACCCTCGATTTGATGGAACATGGGGGAATGCGTTGCGTCGACCTCGTCCTTGCGGTACACGCGGCCCGGCGCCAGAATGCGGATAGGCGGCTGGCCGATTGCTTCCATAGCGCGAATCTGCATGGGGCTGGTCTGCGTGCGCAGAAGGACTTCCTCGTCGTCCGTCACATAGAACGTGTCGCTGCGGTCGCGGGAGGGATGGTTTTCCGCGATGTTCAGCTTGGTGAAGTTATAGTCGGCAAGCTCGACCTCCGGGCCGTCGAGAATTTTGAAGCCCATGGAGATGAAAATGTCCTTGGCCTCGTCGAGTGCCTTGTTCATCGGGTGCCGGTGGCCCAGCTGGACGAGGGTTCCCGGAATGGTCACGTCGATGGCCTCGGCCTCCAGCCGGGCCTCCATGGCCTTTTCCTTGAGCTCGGCGCGGACGGACTCAATTTTCTCTTCAATGGCGGCGCGGACATTGTTCGCGGCCTGACCCATGACGGGACGTTCCTCCGCGGACAGCTTGCCCATCGTCTTCAGAACGCCGGTCAGCTCACCCTTCTTGCCGAGAAAGCGCACGCGCAGCGCGTCCAGTTCCCCGGCATCCTTAACGCTTTCCAGCGCGCCGAGCGCTTCCTGCCGGATCTTTTCGAGTTGTTCCTTCATAAACGAATGCTCCTTTTCGTGATAATACAAAAAAATAAGCCCTCCGCCCGGAATCGGGACGAAAGACCATGCTTCCGCGGTACCACCCGCTGTTCGCAGAGGAATTCTGCGCTGCTTTCTGCCCGGTAACGGCGGCAGCGGCCGGCGCATCCTAGTAGGGGAGAGGCCTGTTCAGACGGCAGCTCACGAGAGAAAGCCCTGTAGCCCAACCGGGAGGCGGCTTCCAGCAAACGCCGCCTTCTCTGTACCCGGCCCTTTCGGGCAGGACAGCTCGATCCTCGCTTTTTCCAGATATCAGCTGCATTTTAGCACAACAAACGCCGTTTGGCAACAGCTTTTTCGGAAAAACCACAGAAAACCCGGCGGCAGTGTGCCGCCGGGAGAAATTTCTTATTGCAGACCCTTGCCCGCTTTGACCTTGTCAAATTCTGCTTCGATCTGCGCGTCGGGCTCTGCAGTGAGCAGGGAGACGACGACAATTACGATTACGCTGAAGACGAATGCCGGCAGCAGCTCATAGATCCCGAACAGACCGCCGAGCGGCTTCAGGACGAGCTTCCAGAAGAAGACCATCGCACCGCCCGCGATCATACCGGCCACCGCGCCCTGATACGTCGTGCGCTTCCAGAACAGGCACAGGAGCATCAGCGGGCCGAAGGCCGCGCCGAAGCCGGCCCATGCAAACGACGTGATGCCGAAGATCGTGGAGTTGGAGTTCCACGCGATGGCCATCGCGACGATGGTGATGAGCACCAGCGTGATGCGCGAGCACCACATGACCTGCTTTTCCGTCGCGTCCTTTTTGAACACGCCGCGATAGAGGTTCTGGCTGACGGCGCTGGCCGAGATCAGCAGATACGAATCGGAGGACGAGATCGCCGCGGCCAGCACGCCCGCACAGGCAAAGCCCGCGAGGATGGGCGGCAGATAGGATGTCGCCGCGTCGATGAAGATATTCTCCGCGTCGTTGTTGGACAGGTAATCAAGCCCCGCGACGCTGCGGCCCACAACGCCGATGAATACGGCGGCAGCCATTGAGATTACAACCCAGATGATCGCCACGCGGCGGGAGCGGCCAAGCTCATGCTCCGAACGGATGCCCATGAACCGCAGCAGCACCTGCGGCATGCCGAAATACCCGAGGCCCCACGCAAGGCAGGACGCAATGGACAGCGCGCCGTAGGGACGGCCTGCGCCGAAGGCGTTGACCTCCGTGGTCGAGGGCGTCGCCGTGCGCACCATGGAGAAGAAGCCGTCAATGCTCTTTGCGTTTTCAATGACCGTATGCAGACCGCCTGCGGAAACGACCGACAGGATCAGAATGAGCACCAGCACCGTGACCATCACGACGCCCTGCATGAAATCCGACGCGCTCTCGGCCAGATACCCGCCGAGGAAGGTATAGACCAGCACGAACACGGCTGCAACGATCATCATGCCGCCATAGGAGAAGCCGAACAGATTCGCGAACAGCTTGCCGCATGTGGACAGGCACTGCGCTGCGTAGACGCTGAAGAAAATGATAATAATGAGCGAGCAGATCGTCATAATGATCTTCTTCTTCTCATGGAAGCGATTCGAGAAGAAATCCGGCAGCGTAAAGGCGTTCACGGCGATGGAATACCGGCGCAGCCGCTTCGAGACGATCAGGAAGTTGAGGTAGGTACCGATGGCGAGCCCGATGCACGTCCATCCGGCATCGGCAAGACCGGTCCAGTATGCAAGGCCGGGCAGGCCCATCAGAAGATACCCGGACATGTCGGACGCTTCCGCGCTGAACGCCGTGACCCATGGGCCAAGGCTTCGCCCGCCGAGGAAGTAGGACTCAGCGTTCTTGTTTGCGCGCCCGGCAAAATAAATGCCGATCCCAACGACAGCGGCCATATACAGAATCATGGCCAGCAGATGCTGCAAATTAGCTCCACTCATACTCATTTCTCCGTTTCTTTCTCTTGACACATTACAATTATTCATGTATAATATCAAGTAATTTCATAACATGCGCGTATGATAGCACGTTAAAGTGAAAAAAGCAAGAGGTTTTTCAGATGGATACGAAGAAATATGAGGTTTTCGAAAAAACAGTGGAGCTGTCGTCCCTGACGAAGGCCGCGCAGGAGCTGGGCCTCACGCAGTCCGGCGTCAGTCATATGCTCTCCGCTATCGAGGCGGAGCTTCAGCTGCCGCTTTTAAAGCGCACGCGCACCGGCGCGCGCCTTACGCCCGAGGGCGAGCGGATGATGCCCTACATCCACGAGATCGTGCGGCAGGAAAAGCTGCTGCGGCAGGCTGCGGCAAGCCTTCACACGCTTGTCACAGGCAAAATCCGCATCGGAACCTTCACCAGCGTCGCGACACACTGGCTGCCCGCGATGATGATGCAGTTTCAGAAGGAACACCCGCAGGTGGATTTCCAGCTCTTCAACGGCGATTATCATGACATTGACACCTGGCTCGGCGACGGCAGCGTCGATCTCGCGTTTACGACGCTCCCTGCCCGTCCCGGCTGTCGGTGTACGCCGCTGTACGAGGATGCGCTGGCCGCCGTTCTGCCGAAGGGCCACCCGCTGGCGAAAGATTCCGTCTGCCGCGTCGAGGAGCTGGCAAAGGAACCGTTTATTTCGCTCCTGGAATCCTCCAACCATGATGTGCGCCGCGCATTCCGCGCCGTCAAAGCCAAGCCGAACATCCGCTTTGAGACGAAGGACGACTACGCCGTCATCGCCATGGTCCGGCAGGGACTGGGCGTGAGCGTCATGCCGTCGCTGCTGCTGCGCGGCAACACGGACGGCGTGGAGATCCGTCCCATTGATCCGCCCGCCAGCCGCACCATCGCCCTTGCCGCCGCGACCGATGCGCCCGCGGCTACCCGCTTCGCGGACTTCGCGGCCCGCTGGGTCAAAGAGAACACATAAAAAACCGGGCTGCTGCGGTTTGCAGCGGCCCGGAACATTTATTTTATTTCCGGCTCAGCCGGGCTTCCATATAATTGTGTGCGGCGGTTTCGAATTCATCGGCGAGGGGCGGAAGCACCGCTTCGCCGTATTTGCGTTCGAGCGCGGTTTTGAGGAGCAGATCAGCCAGCTTCGGATTTTTGGGAAGCAGACAGCCGTGAGAATAGGACGCGAACACGTTTTTGTAGCGCGCGCCCTCCGTTCCATCCTCGCCGTTGTTGCCGTAGCCCTCGAGGATCTTGCCGAGCGGTCTCACGCCGGAGCCGAGATATGTCTTGCCGGAGTGATTTTCAAAGCCGACGATGTTGCATCCGGCCTCTTCACATGTGAACATATAGTTGCCGATCATCCGCTGCTCGGAGCCGACCGTGTAGAGGTCGAGCGCGCCGGTGAAGTCGCACTGCTGGCCGTCCCAGGTTTTGTAATACTGCCCCAGCATCTGATAGCCGCCGCAGATGGCGAGCACGGGAACGCCGTCTTCAATCGCGGCCTTGAGCTCGGCGGTTTTTGCACCCTTCAGATCGTCCAGCAGAACTGCCTGCTCAAAGTCCTGACCGCCGCCGATAAAAATCAGATCGCAGTCCTTTGCAGTGAATTTCTCTCCGATGGGCACGTTCACAACATTCGCCTGTATGCCGCGCCACTCGAGCCTGCGCTGCATGCAAAGCACGTTTCCGCGGTCGCCGTAGAGATTCAGAACGTCGGGATATAAATGATAGATGTTCAGTTCCATAGCTTACTCCCAGAATTGCTTGTAGCCATACGTTTTGCTGATCGTGCCGCGCAGGGCCAGCATCGCCGTGTATGTCGGCATGACGAAGACCGGCAGCTTGTGCGCCGTTGCCTGCTCCATGAGCCTGCCGTAATCCTTCTGCACGTGCAGCTTCTCCTTCGGGAACCCGGCGTAGAGGAAGCGCAGCGCCATATCCTCCGCACGTGTGCCGGAAAGATAGACCTCGGAGAGCGTATCGCCCATGTCTACCAGACGCTCAAAGGAGACATCCCAGATCCAGCTGACGTCACGGCCGTCCTGCGTCCGGTCGTTGAGACAGGCGGCGAAGACAAACGGCTCTTTTCGCTGCGTCAGGAAGCTCAGCACCTGATTGCAGCCCGCCGGGTTTTTGATGAGGATCATACGCACGTCCGTGCCGTTGATCTCAAATTTCTCCATGCGCCCGAAGCCGCAGGCAAAGCGGGACAGCGACTGCGCCGCCTTCGAAAGCTCCAGTCCCATGGCCTTGGCAGCCGCCATGGCCGCGCAGGCATTATAGATATTGTATCCGCCCGGCAGATTGACCGTTGCGGGGATCTCCGTTTCACCGTCGCGGAAGACGACCTCGGAATGCTCCTCGTCGCTCAGGACGACCTTACAGACGCAGATATCCGGCTTCGGACGGGCATACCCGCAGTGCGGGCAGCGGTAGCCGCCCAGATGGCCGTAGGTCACGAAATCGTATTCGTACTCGCTCTTACACCTGATGCAGTACGGCGCGTCGGAGACCTCCGTCACCCGCGTTTCATAGATCGGCGTGTTGACGCCGTAGAAAAGGACGGGGTTCGGCACGTCGTCGTGGAGACTCGTGATGAGCGAATCGTCCGCGTTCAGGCACAGAACGGCGTTCGGGCTGTTCTGCGCGCCGATGCGCAGCTTTTCAAGCGTATGCGTGACCTCGCCGTAGCGGTCGAGCTGGTCGCGGAAGACATTGGTGAACACAATTACCTTCGCGTCGACGTATTTGCTGATGAATTTCAGCGCCGCCTCGTCCGCTTCGATCAGCGCATGCGAATATCTGCACCGGCCCGTAAGCGAAGAATGGACGGCAAACTCAGCCGTGACGCCGGACAGGAGGTTTGCGCCGGATTTATTTGCAAAGTAAGAGATTCCAGCGTCCTGCCACGACTGCTCAATCATGCGCGAGGTCGTGGTCTTGCCGTTGGTGCCCGTGACGATCACGGTCGTCACGTTCTTCGCAAGTTCACCCAGCAGATTCGGGCAGAGCTTGAGCGCCACGCGCCCGGGAAAATCCGTGCCGCCTCTGCCCAGCAGGCGGATCAGGGTCCGGCAGAGCTTGCAGGCAAGCACTGCGGTCATTACTCGTAATTTCATGCCAATCTTATATCATATTTTCCCGCAAAACTCAACTGGTTACGAAAGATTTACAAAATTGTGCTTGTAATGGTTGTCATAATCTGATATAATGCAGTCGAATTGTTTCGAAAACGTGCCGTTCCGGTCCGGGGACGGGAAAAAGGAGTCTGTAAACCATGCGAAAGGCAAGAAAATTTCTGTGCCTGCTGCTGTGCGCCGGGATGCTTCTGTCCATGAGCGCGTCTGTGCTTGGCGCGAACAACAACTACAGCAGCTGGTTCCAAACGAACTATGACGAGATCAACAAGCTCGGCCTGATGCCGGAGTCGTTCAACGGCTTGGATCTGACAAAAAACATCACGCGCGGCGAGATGTGCGAGCTGGCTGTTTACGCCTTCGAAAAGGCCACCGGCAACGATATTGATCTGTCAAACGAAACGTTTACCGGCTTTACGGATACGTCGGATGAAGACATCGTCAAGGCGCATCTGTACGGCATCGTCAACGGCTACGAGGACGGCTCGTTCCGCCCGAACCAGCTTCTGACGCGGCAGGAATTCTTCAAGCTCATCGAGAATTTCTGCACAGCGGCGGCGTTTTCCCCCAAAGCGACCGACGGCGCGCTGAACAGCTTCGCCGACGCCGGATCGATCTCCTCCTGGGCGAAGGAGTCCGCGCAGATATGCGTGAGCTATTCCTACGTGCAGGGCACGAAGCTCGGAAACGGCACGTATCTGAACCCCAAGAGCAACGCCAGCCGGCAGGAAGCCATGACGATGTTCCTGCGCTGCTATAAGACCATCCAGTGGTTCTACGACGAGAACATCAAGAGCGCGACGGTCGTCGTCGATCAGATCAACCTGAACGTCACTGTCACGAGCGTCAGCAAGACCATGTATGTCTGCCAGACGGGCTACATCAACGTCCGCGATTCCTGGACGACCGGCAGCACGAAGGTCGGCGAGCTGAGCTACAATGCGGCTGTCACCGTTACCGGCATCACGACCACGACCTCCGACGGCCACCAGTGGTACCGCATCAAGTATAACGGCATCACGGCCTATGTCCGCGCGGATCTGCTCTCCGACAAGAAGGACAGCACCGTCACGCCGGGCAGCGGTTCCGGCAACGGCAGCGGCGGCACGGTCTCCGGCTCCGGCAAGGCCAGCGAGATCGCCAACTTTGCCATGAGCTTTGTCGGCTACAGCTACGTCTGGGGCGGCACAAGCCCGTCGACCGGCTTTGACTGCTCCGGCCTCATGTACTATGTCCTGACGCAGTATGGCTATTCCATGAACCGTGTGGCGGACGACCAGATGGATCAGGGTACCTACGTTTCCCGCAGCGATCTTCAGGTCGGCGACCTTGTCTTCTTCGGCTACGGCAGCTACGCGAACCACGTCGGCATGTACATCGGCGGCGGCAACTTCGTCCACGCCTCCACGCCGTCCACGGGCGTCCGCGTGAATTCGCTCGACGAATCGTATTACAAGACCCGCTTCCTGTGCGGGCGGCGCATTATCTGACGATCAAATTATGGCATACCAGCCCCCGGGCCGCCTGCAGAGCGCCGGGGGCTGTGCTTATCAAAAGGAGCACGCATGGATCGAACCGAGCTGGCGCTTGCGCGCCTGTCCAATCAATATCTGCTGCGCGTGGGGGAGCGTATGGAGGTGCTCCGTGCCATGAACGGCCTTCAGGCGCAGTTTCTCTCCAGCGCGCTGCATGCCATGCGTCTGCGCAGCACGGCGTATGACGCAGCGCACGCGGCGGACGGCCTTGTGAAGGGCTGGACGCTCCGCGGCACGATGCATATCTTTGCCGAAGCCGATCTCCCGCTTTTTCTGCACAGCGGCTGCCGGTACCGGAGCCGGGACTGGACCGTCCCGTCCTTCTGGAACCAGCGCCCGGGCTGGGCGCTCACGCCGCAGCGGCAGACGTATTTCTCCAATCTGATCGTCGACGTGCTTACACAGGGGCCACTGACACGGGAGGCGCTGAAAGACCGCTGCCGCGCCGCTGGAATGACGCAGGCGAAGGAGGAGAGCATGTTCCATCCCTGGGGCGGCGGCATACGCGAGCTCTGCGAGCGCGGCTTTCTCTGCGGCACGGTCAGCGAGGAAAAGGCGTTCCGCCTCTGTCCGGCATTCATACCGATGGAGGAACAGGACGCACTGCTGGAACAGACGCGCCGGTATTTCACGAATTATGGCCCGGCCTCCGTCCGGGACGCGGCCTATTATTTCTGCACATCGCAGGCGGAGATCAAAAAGCAGCTGGCCCGGCTTCCCGTGGAAGCACCCGAATGCGAGGGGCAGCGGCTGTTCAGTCTGGATTCCGGAAGAGCACCGGGACAGTCGCTTCCGGGCTGTCTGCTTCTGGCGGGCTTCGACCCGCTGATGCTGGGCTACGAGAAAAAGCAGAGCGTGTTTCTTCCGCCGGAGTATCTGCGCGGCATTTTCAGCCTGTCCGGCATTGTCATGCCGCCGGTGCTGCTGCGCGGCGTGGTTGCAGGCCGCTGGAAGCGCAGCGGAAAGCGGCTGCTCGTTATGTGCTTCCGTCCGTTTTCGCGGGAAGAGCGCGGCCTTACGGAGGCGGCTGCGGCGCGCCTCTGGGGCGAAGCTGTGCAGCTCGTGTTTCAGGACGCATAATCGACCTTTTCAAACAGAAAAATCCATGCTATACTTTTCTTGTCCCTCATACGCTTGTATGGGGTGATCGTATGAAAAAATGGGTAGAGATCATGATGCCGGTCATGCTGTTTGCGACCGTTCTGTATTTCTGCGTCTTTGCCGTTCTGACGCATCGGAGCGCGCAGACGGCGGCCATGCAGCCAGACGGCACGACCGTTGTGCTCGACGCGGGGCATGGCGGGGAGGACGGCGGCGCGACCGGCGTTTCCGGCACGTCGGAGGCAGCGCTGAATCTGGATATCTCGCTGCGCCTGCGCGACCTTCTGCGCCTGTGCGG
>CADBOK010000021.1 GCA_902796245.1 Oscillospiraceae bacterium
CACTGTCCATGAAATGGCCAGGGACGAAGCAAGACACGGCCGCGCGCTCAAGGGCCTGCTGGAGCGCTACTTCAAGTAAGATGGACTACACGGAAAACACCGTGATCTGCAACTGCAAGCATGTGACCCTGGCGGACATTGACGACGCTCTACAGAGGAGCGCGCGCTTCTCCGACGTGGAAAAGGAGTTTGCCGAGGTTCAGAAGCTGACCAGCTGCTCGACCGGCTGCGGCGGTTGCCACGATAAGATCATGGCAGTCCTCTCCGAGCGGCTCAGCGGCTGAGAATAAAGGAGAATTTGAACATGAAATATGTCTGCGATATCTGCGGCTATGTCTATGACCCCGAGCTCGGCGATCCTGACAACGGCGTCGCCCCCGGCACACCCTGGGAGGAAGTTCCCGAGGATTGGGTCTGCCCGCTCTGCTCGGTCGGCAAGGATCAGTTCAGCGAAGAAGCATAAGCAAAAGCGGCTGCCTCGTGTGAGGCAGCCGCTTGCTTTATGCTCCTGCGTTCTACGTTCGGAATATAAAATTATATTGCACGTCATAGACTGTGCCGTCCTCGCCCATCAGCTTTGCTGCGACGGTGTATTTTGCGCCGGGGCAGGTGAGCGGGAGCCAGCCGTCGGGCTCCTGCAGAACCCTGACCGTCCCGTCCGCCGCTGTCAGTGTCAGGGAATTGCACAAAACGCGGTCCATTTCTCCGTCCGGGAAAACAAGGCACAGCTCCGGCAGCGGCGCGATGAGGGTGTCAAGATAGGCCCAGTCAGTGGGGGTTCGCAGATAATAGCTGTCCGTGTGGAAATCCGGGCCGCCCCACAGGCGCGTGACGTGAACCGCCTGATCCAGCAGGCGGACGCTCAGTCGTCCCTGCGGCGTGTCGAACATGACGGTCAGCTCCCGCTGTTCGCCGGAGGCGTATTCGTCGAGCTTCTCTGTATACAATTCCGGCTCCAGCGACGCGAGATATTCCTTCAGCGCGTCTTCGTCCATGCAGGTGCCGTCCCTGCCGCGCGAATCGTTCCACGGGTCGACGCTCGCGACCGTCACGGCGCTTAAGTCCTGCCCGTCGAAGAGCCGCTGCGTGCCCGGCTGCGCGTCATAGGCCAGCGCCACATAACCGGAGCACATCGCCAGCACAAACAGCGTCAGCCCGACCAGAATCGCGCCCGTGCGCTTTTTCTCCGGCTTCATGATATTTTTCAGCCGGTAGCGCAGTGCGCCCGCCGTCGCGGACAAACAGGTCGTGAAACCCCGCTCGTCCCCCGCGGTCTGTAACAGCAGCTCTGCATACTGCCGCCGGACAGGCTGCGGCTCGTCCAGAAGAACAGATTCATCGCAGCTGAGCTCAAAATCATCGGCGCTTTTGCGCATGGCGGCCCACATGAGCGGATTGAACCAGCACATGGCCGTGCAGAACGTCAGAAATAGCTTCGCCTCCGGGTCGCCGCGGGAGATATGAATGATCTCATGCCGCAGGATAAGCGACAGCTCCTCCTGCGTATACTCGCGCATGGGCAGCACGATGCGGGTCGTCCGGTTATACAGGCCGATGGACAGCGGCGTCGTGACCGCGTCGGAGCGCACGAGCTTCCACTTGCATTTCCGGATCCACGCGCGTTCCAGCTCGATCTCCCAGACATGCAGCGTCTGCCGGTCCGTGACCGGAACCGCGTTTTTCAGGATCCGACGTCGGAACGCGAGATGCGCCCCGATCTTCCAGACCATCACGCCCACCGCGCCCACGGCCCAGATCGCCAGCAGCACATAGACGAGCGTCCCCGGCGCATGCAGGACGAGCTTTTTCCCGTCCGTGGGCAAATTGAGCCTGCCGACAAACACGTATATCCAGTCCGGCAGCAGCCAGAGCATCGCGCAAACGCGAGCGGAGACCCATCTGCGCAGCCACGGCATCACGGCCATCAGGAGCACATAATAGACCCCCAGCTCCAGAAACACGCGCATCAGCGCGCACAGCGTGAGCTGCACCGCCATCTGCGCCCCACCGACGATCACACCGAGAATCGGATAGAGCAGCATCATCATTGGCAGATAATAATAGCCGCCGAAGGGCAGGAAGCGCGGCCGCTCATGCTCTTCCCTACCCGTCCGGTCTGCCAGCTCCCGCTCGGATCGGTCCCAGACGACCCACGCGAGAACTCCGCCGCACAGCAGCCCGAACAACAGCCGCAGCGCCATCGCCGCGCTCATAGCGTGCCCTCCCGCAGAAGCTCGCGCAGCTCGGCAAGTTCCTCCGCCGTCAGGCCGCTTGCGCAAAGCGCGGCGGCAAACGCGGGCAGGCTCCCGCCGCAGAGCGTATCATAGAACTTCCGCCCCTGCCGGGCCAGATACTCTTCGCGCGCGATCAGCGGCCGGTATTCCGCGCTGCGGCCCGGCTTTTCGATCCGCAGAAAGCCCTTGTCCGCCAGCCGCGACAGAACCGTCAGCAGCGTCGTCGGGGCCATCGGGTGGGTCTTATCCAGGATCGCGCCGATCTGTGCGCGCTTTGCCGGAGCCTCGCAGGCCCAGACGGCCTGCATGACCGCCAGCTCCGCGTCCGGCAGCGTCCGAATGCGTTCTGTCATGGTGCATCATTCCTCTACATTTGTAGTATATTTGTATTCTACATCTGTAGAGGAATTTTGTCAAGACGCTTTTGCCTGTATCTGTCCCCGGAGGAACACGGCGAGCGCCTGTCCGAAAATTCTGGCTGCGCGCAGCGCCTCGGCCAGCGTATTGCCGCTTGCGCCGACCTCGACGAGTAAAGAGCCGGGCGTCTCGTGCTGGTTAAAGCGCTCGGTGCGCAGGTCGAGATTCCGGCACAGGCCGGGCGCCGACCGGTTCAAAAGCGCCTGCACCTTCAGCGCGTTTGCAAGGTTTTCCTGCCAGGCCGGGTGCGTCAGCCCGCCCTCGTCCGTGCCGACGACGAGCATCAGCTCCGCGCAGGCCTCGCCGTTTACCTCCGCCGTCAGCGCGACGGGATTCCCGTCCGCGTCCTCCGCCGCGTCACGGTGGACGTCCAAAACCATCTGGATAGACGGATACTCCGTCAGATAGCCCTCGATGGTCTGCCGCATGCGCTCGTATGCGCCGTTGTAATTCGGGTAATCGTTCGGCTGCGTGTCGTGCAGGACGGAAATACCCGCCTCTGTGAGAATATCCGCGATCTCATCGCCCACACGAATGACAGAATACCGCTCGTCCAGCGTCCGCAGTGAATCCGACTCCGGATACTCAAAGCCGGCCTCCATGGTGTATGCCTCGCTCGAGTGCGTATGTACGATCAGGACCGCCGGCCCGTCCTGCGAAATGGAAAGCGCCGAGGGTCGGGTCAGCAGCGCCTGCTTGTCCGGCCGGTAGCTGCATGCGCCCGCGATGGTGATCGCGTCCGCCTCCTCCGCAGAAAATACAGGCGGCGGGTCGGTTGGTTCCGGCTCCGGTTCCGGTTCCGGAGGCTCGTCCGGCTCTGCCGGGCTCTGCGGCCGCGTGAGCTCGTCCGGCTCAGACTCCGGCTCGAGAATTTCCAGCAGAAACACGTCCGGCTCGTCCGGCGCTTCGCGCTTCGGCGCAAGTCCGACCGCCGAATCCAGCGCCGCCGACACACCCGTCGCCAGAAGCAGCCGCACAATGACGGCAAACGCCACCAGACTCATGCAGAACCTGTTTTCCATGCTGCGGTATTTCATACGCTTCGCCCCCATCACAGTATATGCTTGCAAAGCAGCAAACAGAACCGGCTGTTTCCCCGCCGGACGGAAAGAAAAAACCGGTTATCCGCACGTTTCCCCATTGAATTTCCCGCCGGTGTCGTTTATAATATGCAGTAAGTATCAGCATGCGGGAGGGACACGGCTTGGCACAGGTTTTGGCAGTCATCTCCGGCAAGGGCGGCACGGGCAAGACCTCGCTCTGCGCGGGCGTCGCGTCGTGTCTGGCGATGGAGGCTCAGCGCGTGCTGTGCGTCGATCTCGACGTCGGCCTGCGCAATCTCGATATCGCGCTCGGCATGGCCGACGCGGCGGTTTTGCCGTTTACGTCCGTCATGCGCGGGGAATACTCCCTGCAGCAGGCCTCACAACACCCGACGATCCGGGATCTGGTCATGCTCACCGCCCCCGTGACCGAGGATGCCGAGTCGATCGACGCGGAAGCGTTCGGACGGTTGATTGCGGAGGCACGCGGCAGCTATGACTGGATCCTGCTGGACGCGCCTGCGGGCGTGGGAAGCCTGTTCCGGATGGCGGTCCGATACGCGGACGAGGCGATGCTCGTCACGCTGCCCGGGCCCGCGTCGCAGCGGGACGCGGCGCGCACAGCGGAGCTTCTGCTGCAGGAACGGGATATTCCCGCGCGGCTGGTCGTGAACCGGGCTGTCCCGAAGCTTTTTGCCCGCATGCATGCGACGATCGACGACGTGATGGACGGCGTGGGGCTTCCGCTGCTCGGCGTCGTGCCGGACGATGCGTCGGTCACGCTGGCCGCGGCAGAGGGAAAGCCGCTCGTGCAGTATACCTACCACGGTGCGGCGCTGGCTTGCCTGCACATCGCAAAGCGGCTGTGCGGACAGCGCGTCCCGCTGATGAAAATTACCCGATAATGCGTACATAAAGGAGCTGAGCATGTGAACATCACCCTTATGGCACACGATAAAAAGAAGGAGCTTATGGTGCAGTTCTGCACCGCGTATAAAAGCATCCTGTCCAAGCACTCGCTGTCCGCTACGGCAGCGACGGGCCGTCTGGTCTCTGAAGCGACGGGTCTGCCCGTCACGCTCTTCCTGTCCAAGAATCAGGGCGGCCACCAGCAGATTGACGCGCGTATCGCGTATAACGAAATCGACCTCGTTATCATGTTCTCCGACCCTAACGACACCGATCCCTGGGAGGATCAGCGCATCATGCGCACGCTGCGCCTGTGCGACTCGTCCAACGTCCCGTGCGCGACGAATCTGGCCTCGGCTGAAATGCTGATCCTCGGATTGCAGCGCGGCGATCTGGATTGGCGTATGATGATGAAGAGCAAGAAGACGATCCGATAACTTTAAATTTTGCAACGACGCGGAAGCAGTACCGGTTTCCTGCCTACCCAGAGAGAAGGCCATGACGCTGAGAGGTCTTTGCAGCAGCACCGGGAAGGACATCCGCCGAGCATGCGTATAAGGCGCTCCGCGCCGAAATCGCCGGGGACTGCGCAGCCCGTTTTCCTGCGCAAGAGGGAGGCTTTGAAACGCCTCCGAATTTGGGTGGCACCACGAAGCAGGTATGCTCTCGTCCCAAAACGCCGGGACGGGAGTATATTTTTGGGTCTATGACGCAGATGATGAAGCCGCAGGAGGGCTGAAAAACTTCTGCGAATTTGCAACTGCCCTTCAGCATTTTCTTTTGCTTCTCCAAAAGGAAACGAGCCCGGGGGGGATTTCGATTTCCCTCCGGAGCCCCCTTGAACCGACCACGAAAACCGCTTCGGTTTTCTTGGATCTTTCCCGCGATATTTGAAACAGCTCAAATCTTCTGGCGCTATACTTATAAGCTTCGTAGGGGCCGATGCCGGTCACAGCCGTTCGCGACGAAGGAGCGTTACGGATGTGGGTCTGCCGCTTGCCGGTA
>CADBOK010000022.1 GCA_902796245.1 Oscillospiraceae bacterium
TACCGGCAAGCGGCAGACCCACATCCGTAACGCTCCTTCGTCGCGAACGGCTGTGACCGGCATCGGCCCCTACGAAGCTTATAAGTACAGCGCCAGAAGATTTGAGCTGTTTCAAATATCGCGGGAAAGATCCAAGAAAACCGAAGCGGTTTTCTTGGTCGGTTCAAGGAGGCTCCGGGGGAAATCGAGATCCCCCCGGGCCTCAAATTGCAAACCAGCGAAGCGTTTGCAATTTGAAGAGGAAGAACCGGACTCAGAGGATAAGAGACTCCGCGAACAGCGGGGGGCTCGTTCCGGCGAGGCCGGTTCTGACGAGTCTGCGTTTTCTTTTGGAGAAGCAAAAGAAAATGCTGAACGGCAGCTGCAAATTTCTAAGATGAGTTCCGACATTGCGTCCCTGTTATTTCACCACCGCATCATACAGCAGATTCTTCGCAAATCCCGTCAGCTTTGCGACCTGCTTGACGGCGTCCTTCGTGGACAGACCCTCCGCCATGCGCGCGTGAACCAGCTCAAGGGCGGTTTCAAACGTGCAGCCCTCGTCCGCTTTTTCCTCCGCGCCCGCCACAACGAGCACAAATTCGCCGCGCGGCGGATTTTCTTCGTAATATGCCGCCGCCTCGCCCAGCGTCATGCGGCGGACCTCCTCGTGCAGCTTCGTCAGCTCCCGGCAGAGGGAAATTTTCCGGTCTTTTCCGAACGCATCCGCCAGATCGCGCAGCGTGGCGAGCAGCTTGTGCGGCGCTTCGTAGAAGATCATCGTCCGCGTCTCGTCCTTTAATCCCGTCAGGTGTTCCTGACGGCTTTTTTTGTTGACGGATAAAAAGCCCTCGAACGTGAACCGGCCCGTCGGCAGGCCGGAAATGCTCAGCGCCGTCACCAGCGCGCACGGCCCGGGAATTGCACAGACTGTCACGCTGTTTTCTGCGCACAGCCGCACCAGGTCCTCGCCGGGGTCGGAGATGGCAGGGGAGCCTGCGTCCGTCACCAGCGCGCACGTTTCGCCCGCCAACAGCCGCGCGAGAATTTTGCCGCCGCTCTCGGCCTTGTTGTGCTCGTGATAGCTCACGAGGCTTTTTTTGATCTCCAGATGGTTCAGCAGCTTGAGGCTCACGCGCGTGTCCTCCGCCGCGATAAAATCGGCCTCCGCCAGCGTCCGGGCGCAGCGGGGGGAGATATCATTCAGATTGCCGATAGGCGTCGGCACGAGATATAGGGTTCCGGCCATATTCGCTTCACTCCTGTAGATGATAGATGCGCCGACCCTCGGCAGTCAGCTCGCCGGACTGCGTATAAAGAATCAGATCCGGCTCATATTGCAGCCCCGGTTTTCCGCCGAGGCGGGATTCGATCAAAACGAGATTGACGGCGCTTTCAGCCCGGTGCCGGACGAAGCGGATGCGCTTCGGCTCCAGCCGCGCCGCGCGCAGCCCGGTCATGAGATCGACCAGCCGCTCCGGCTTGTGAACCAGAAAAAACCGCCCGCCCCACCGCAGCGCCTGCGCCGTAGCCGCGCAGAGCGCGTCAAACGGGCAGCAGAGCTCGCTTCTCGCGGCGCAGAGACTGTCCTGCGTGTGCAGATACCCGCTTTCCGGCGGGTAGTAGGGCGGGTTGGACAGCACACAGTCAAAGCTTCCGGGCGCGATATCCGCGTGTGCCTGCCGCAGATCGCCGCAGACGATGTGCATGTGGTCGGAAAATCCGTTCTCCGCTGCGTTTTCCCGCGCCTGCCGCGCGGCGGGCTCCTGAATCTCAACGCCGCAGATTTGCAGCGTCCCGTCCGCGCCCAGCAGCAGAAGCCCCAGCGTCCCGCACCCGCAGCCAAGATCCAGCACCCGGCTTCCGTGCTTTATCCGGCAGAAGTCTGCCAGCACCATCGAATCCGTACTCACACGAAACTGCGCATCCGGGATCTTCATCCGGATGCTGCCAAAGAGAAGCTCTTCCATATGGGCTCCAATCAAAAAGACAGGGGGTGCTGCATGCAGCACCCCCCTCAGCGTGCCGAAAAAGTCTTTTCGCCACGCTGAGGCAGATTTTCGAACTTTTTCAAAGTTCGAAAATCTGGTTGATTGAACGCGAAGGGGGCTCTTTGCCCCCTTCACTCTTCCCCGGCTGCTCAGTCATCCTACTGTTTCCATTGTCTTATGATAGTCTCAGGGGGGTGCTGCATGCAGCACCCCCCTTCCTGTATATGTGCTTATTCCTCAGAGATCGCGTCGTTGGGGCATTCTGCTGCGCAGGTACCGCAGTCTACGCACTGATCGGCGTCGATGACGTACTTGTCTTCGCCCTCGCTGATGCAGCCGATGGGACATGCGTCAGCGCAAGCGCCGCACTTTACACAGTTGTCATTGATTACGTGTGCCATTTGAAGCACCTCCATTTTCAAAGGTAGCTTCATTCTATCATACTTTCCTGAAAATGCAATGAAAAAAGTGTAAATTCCTCGAACAGCCCTGTTTTTTTCGTGTGTGTCGTATAAACGCCGCCCGCCGCGTCGAAACTCTCCTCCGACAGGAGGCGATGAGAATGAAAAAACCGGCATATTCGGCGGCGCTGGACCGGGTGCTCTTCCGCGCGGCGCGGCTGGCGCGTGAGCTTGGCGGCGCGCAGACCGGCACGGAGCATCTGCTGCTCGCGCTCTCGCAGGAGCGCCTCTCCCAGACCGGACGCATCCTCTGCTATCAGGGCGCGGAGGGCAGGCTCCTGCGCTGCATGCTGCTGACGAAGCAGGAGCGGCCCGAACCGTCCGGGCGGCAGGGCCTTTCCGCCGCAGCCGCAAAAGCGCTTGACGGCGCACGGCGCGAGGCGGTGCGCCTTGGCGCGGCCCTCTGCCTGCCGGAGCACCTGCTGCTTTCGCTCATGCGCGATGACGCCTACGCGGCGGCGCAGCTGCTCTCGGAGCTCGGCGTCGACTGCAACTGCGTGTTCTCGGAAACATACGACCGCCTGCGCATCCTATATCCGGCGCAGGACGTGAAAGGACAATCGGAATTGAAGCTTTTGGAAGTATACTGTGACAACATGATCGACCGGGCTCCGCAGATGGACCCCGTCGTCGGCCGCGAGGCGGAGCTTTCCCAGCTCATGCAGGTGCTCAGCCGCCGCAGCAAA
The DNA here is from genome assembly GCA_902796245.1 of Oscillospiraceae bacterium. Classification (GTDB taxonomy): domain Bacteria; phylum Bacillota; class Clostridia; order Oscillospirales; family Oscillospiraceae; genus CAG-170. The sequence continues at coordinate 3,118 of CADBOK010000022.1, forward strand.
AATAATCCCGCGCTCATCGGCGAGCCCGGCGTCGGCAAGACCGCCGTCGTCGAGGCGCTGGCCCAGCGGCTCGCCTGCGGCGACGTACCGCAGGCGCTGCGCGGGAAAAAGCTCTACTGCCTCAACATGGCGAACCTGCTCGCGGGCACGAAATACCGCGGCGAGTTCGAAGAGCGCGTGCGCGATATCCTGATCGAGATCCGCCGCTGCGGAAACGTCATTCTGTTTGTTGACGAGATGCACACCATCGTCGGCGCGGGCAGCGCCGAGGGCGCAATCGACGCGGCCAATCTGCTCAAGCCCGCCCTTGGCCGGGGAGAATTGCAGATGATCGGCGCGACGACCATGGAGGAATACCGCAAGTTCATCGAAAAGGACGCTGCGCTCGAGCGCCGCTTCCGTCCCGTGACCGTCCGGGAACCGGACAAAAAAACGGCCTGCCGCATGCTCGAAGCGCTCCGTCCGGGGCTGGAAGCGCACCATCGCATCCGCATCACACGGGAGGCCATCGAGGCCGCTGTTGATTTTTCCAGCCGCTATCTGACTGACCGCTTCCTGCCGGACAAGGCGCTCGATCTGCTCGACGAGGGCGCGGCGCATGTCTGGCTCGGCGGGCCGGAGCCCAATGACGACGCCGAACGTCAGCAGCAGCTCGAACAGCAGCTCGAGCAGGCCGTGGCAAACGCGCAGTACGAGCAGGCGGCGAAGCTTCGCGACGAGCTGCGCAGCCTTGTGCGCCGCCAGCTTGCCGCCCGCCGGGCCCAGCGCACCGTAAGCCTGACCCGGCAGGATATCGCTGCTGTCGTCTCCGAGCGTACCGGCATCCCTGTCGGCAGACTCCGCCAGTCCGACCGCGAGCGGCTTTTGTCCCTGCGCCAGACGCTCTCCGAGCGCATTATCGGCCAGCAGGCCGCTGTCGACGCCGTCTCTACCGCCGTCCTGCGCGGCAGGACGGGCCTTGCAGACGCCGGACGGCCAGCCGCGTCGTTTCTGCTCATCGGCCCGACCGGCGTCGGAAAAACGGAATTATGTAAACAACTTGCACAGGTCGTCTATGGCAGTCAGGACGCGCTCATCCGCGTGGACATGTCGGAGTATATGGAGCCCAGCAGCGTCTCGCGTCTGCTCGGCGCGCCGCCGGGCTACGTCGGCTATGACGCGGGCGGCACGCTTACGGAAAAGGTGCGCCGCCGCCCGTACTGCGTCGTGCTGTTCGACGAGCTGGAAAAGGCGCACCGCGACATCACCGGCATTCTTCTGCAGCTGCTCGGCGACGGCATTCTGACCGACAGCATGGGCCGCACCGTCAGCTTCAAGAACACCATCGTCGTCATGACCTCGAACCTGACCGGCCCGCAGACCGGCAAGCCCGGCCTCGGCTTCACGCCGGACTGCGCCGATATCCGCGCGCAGACCGTCCTGCGGGAGGCATTTAGCCCGGAATTTCTGGGCCGGATCGACTGTATCGCCTCCTTCCGGCAGCTTGCGGCGGAGGATCTTGCGAAAATTGCCGCGCTCCAGCTGCGAGAGCTTGCCGAACGGCTGCAGAAGCAGAACGTCACGCTGGAAACGGCCCTGGAGCTTCCGGAGCGTCTCGGCGCGCGCTGCGCAAACGAGCCCGGCGGAGCCCGGAGCCTGCGCCGCAGGCTCCAGACCGGCATCGAAGGCCCGGCAGCCGAGCTGCTGCTGCGCGACCCGTCCGTGCGGACGCTCCGCGCCGTCTGGCGGGACGGGGATGTCTTCGTGGAGGCGGCGGGACAACGATACTAAAACAAACGTTCAAAAATTCGAAATTCGGGGATTTTTCACGAAAAACGTCGAAGAATCCCCGAAAAATTTTTTCAAAAAAGGGTTGCAATTTATGTAAACAGAACGTATTATATTATTGAAGTGGAGCAAAGTGGAGCAAACTTTCAGTAAAGTGGAGCGAAAGGAGGCGCGAAGGGATGTTCGGCAAGTACAAGCACTCAGTTGACGAAAAAGGACGTCTGTTCGTGCCGTCCAAGCTGCGCGAAGAGCTGGGAAGCACCTTCTATGTAACACTGGGCCTCGATCACTGCCTGTCCGTCTACACGGAAGCGGGCTGGAAGGCCATTGTCGATAAATATAACGCGCTGCCGATCGTGCAGGCACGAAAAATGCGCTTTCTGTTTGCCAACGCCGCCAAATGCGAGCCCGATAAGCAGGGCCGCTTCCTCATTCCGGCCGAGCTGCGCCAGTACGCGGGCCTTTCCAGCGAGGTCACGTTCATCGGTCAGGGCGGCCACGCGGAGATCTGGGACAGTGCAGCCTACGACGAGCTGGAGCAGCAGACGCTGACGCCTGAAAATCTGGCGGCTGTCATGGAGGAGCTTGGCTTCTGATGGAATTCGCACATCAATCGGTGCTTTTGAACGAGTGTATCGACGCGCTGGCCATCAAGCCCGACGGGATCTATCTCGACGGGACGCTCGGCGGCGCGGGACACTCGCTGCAGATCTGCCGGAACCTCACCACCGGCAGGCTCATCGGCGTCGACCGCGATCTGGTTGCGCTGGAGGCCGCGAAGAAGCGGCTGTACCGCCACGCGAAAAAGGTGACGCTGGTACACGATAATTTTGAAAATGTCGGCGCGATCCTCACCGCGCTGGGACTCGACCGGATCGACGGCATGCTGTTCGATCTGGGCGTTTCTTCTCCGCAGCTTGACGACGCGGAACGCGGCTTTTCCTACATGGCCGACGCGCCTTTGGACATGCGTATGGACCGAGAGCAGTCCCTCACGGCCTACGAGGTCGTCAACAACTGGCCGCGCGAAGAATTAAAGTCCATTCTCTACGAATATGGCGAGGAGCGCTACGCTCCGCAGATTGCCGCCGCCATCGAGCGCGTGCGCACCGACCATCCCATCGAAACGACGCTGGAGCTGGTTGATATTATCCGCTCCGCCATGCCGCCGAGTGCGCTTCGCGAAAAGCAGCACCCGGCCAAGCGCAGCTTTCAGGCCATCCGCATCGCTGTCAACGACGAGCTCGGCGCGGTCAAGCAGGGCATGGAGGCTGCCATCGACCATCTGAACCCCGGCGGCCGTCTGGCTGTCATCACGTTCCATTCACTGGAAGACCGCATCGTCAAGAAGGTATTTCAGGACGCGGCAAGAGGCTGTACCTGCCCGCCGTCGTTCCCGGTCTGCGTCTGCGGCCATAAGCCGAAGATCAGGATTCTGACGAAAAAACCCATCATCGCCACGCGCGAGGAGGTCGAGGAAAACCCCCGTTCGCGCAGCGCAAAGCTCCGTGTAGCCGAGCGCGTGTAACCCCGGAAAGGAGTCCGCTGCCATGGCGCAGTCCAATAGAAAATTCTATAGAGACAACGGCGCCGCGGCATATGACGTATATGCCTGGAACGATCAGGCCGCGCGGCAGTATGAAGACGGCCGCGCCTACGAACGGTCCTTACCCATCGAGCTGCCGGACGAGCGCGTCCAGGAGCAGCCGTACCGGAGAGTCAGGGCCAGAACAGCCATCGCGCCGTTTACGCTGGCGGGCATACTGACGGTCGCCTGTCTCATGATCCTCGTGATCTTCGGCTATGTGCAGCTGTTCGAGGCCAGCAGCAATGTCTCCCGGCTCGAAACGCAGCTTGCCAACCTCAAAGAGCAGCAGCTGATGCTCCAGAGCAAATACGACGCCAAGATCGACCTGAACGCCGCCGAGGAATACGCGGCCGAGATCGGCCTGACCAGGTGTCAGCCCGAGCAGATCGTCTATGTCAGCTTCTCCGGAGACGATCAGGCGGAAATTTACACCCAGCAGCGCACAAGCGTCTTCGGAGAAATTCTGGACGCCATGCAGCAGAGCATCCTCGGCCTCATCGAATATTTGCACCCCACAGCAGCATAAGCTTGGACAGAGCCTCCCAGTTGGAAATCCGGCCGAGTAACCCGATCAGGGGCGGTCTTTTCAGGCCGCTCCTTTTTTGAACAGAAAGGCAGTTTCATGGCAAAAAAGATCATCCGCCTGCCGCGCACCAAAGAGCAGCAGCAGGCAAACCGGGAGCGGAACGAGCGCGCAAACCGAACGATCCTCAGCCGAACCCTGATCCTGATGATCCTGTGCGGCGTCATTGCGTTTATCCCGCTGATCGGAACGCTTTATAATCTCATGATTACCCAGCACGATTATTACAACGAAAAGGCGATCAAAAACCAGACCCGTTCGACAAACCTGACCGCCGCGCGCGGCGTAATTTACGATGCGAATATGAACGTGCTGGCCTCGTCATCGACTGTCGAGACGGTCTTCATCGACCCGAACGAGATCGCCGAACAGATGAAAAAGCCCGAAAACAGCAATCTGCTCGACCAGATCGCGCGCGGCCTCGGTGAAATTCTGGACGTCGAGCCCAGCTTTGTCTACGAGCAGGCCGCCGACAAGCAGTACCGCTATAAGGTCATCAGCCGCAAGATCTCCGAGGAACTGGCCGACGAGGTCCGCGCCTTCATCAGTGAAAACAAGATCACCGGCGTCTATCTCGAAACGGACCTCAAGCGCTATTATCCCAATTCCTCCCTCGCCGCACAGGCGCTCGGCTTCGTTTCGAGCGACAACAACGGCTCCGAGGGCCTCGAGGCCTATTATAACGACGAGCTCTCCGGCACCGCCGGCAAGGTCGTCACCTCCAAGGGCAACTACGGCTCCGAGATGCTCTATACCTACGAAAAATACTACGACGCCTCCGACGGCTGCAGCCTCGTCACCACCATCGACGCGACCGTGCAGGCGTATGTGGAAAAGAATCTGCAGAACGCTATCGACAAATACGACATCAAAAACGGCGCATTCTGCATCGTCATGGATGTGAACACAGGCGAGATCAAGGCCATGGCCACGCTCGGCTCCTATGACCCCAATAATTATCTGGAGGTCTACGACGATGCGGCGGCGGCCCTTCTCGAAAACGAGCGCGACGCAGCCCTGTCCCTGCCGGAGACCTCCGACGCCTATAAGGCCGCCATCGAGCAGTATAAGAATGATGTCGCGGCGGCCCGCATGGCCCAGTGGCGCAACCGCTGCGTGTCCGACGGCTACGAGCCCGGCTCGACCTTCAAGCTCATCACGCTGGCCTCCGCGCTCGATTCCGGCGCGGTCACGCTGAACGACTCGTTCTACTGCGGCGGCCAGGAAAAGTTTTCAGGCCGTGAACAGATCCTCAACTGCTGGAAATCCGCCGGCCACGGCGCACAGTCGACCGCGCAGGCGCTCGGCAATTCCTGCAACATCGCCTTCGGCCATATCGGCCTGCGCATGGGCGGCGACACGTTCTATGACTATCTCAAGGCCTTCGGCATCATGGAAAAGACCGGCGTCGATCTACCGGGCGAGGCCAGCGGCCTGTTCTACGAGCGGAAATACCTGAACAATCCCGCGCAGTACGGCACGTCCTATCTCATCACGTCCTCCTTCGGCCAGAGCTTCCGCATCACGCCCATGCAGCTCGTGCGCGCCGTCTCCGCGATCGTCAACGGCGGCTATGTGCTCGAGCCCTATATCGTGAGTGAGGTGCTGGACGCTGACGGCAATACGGTTGAGCGGAACGAAAAGACCGTTCTGCGGCAGGTCATCAGCCAGCAGACGTCCGAGACAATGCGCAGCCTCATGGAGCAGGTCGTCACCGAGGGCACGGCCTCCGCTGCCAAGACCCCCGGCTACCGCGTCGGCGGTAAGACCGGTACGTCCGAAAAGCTGGACGAATACGACGAGGACGGCAATCAGGTCAAGGACAAGATCGTCTCCTTCATCGGTGTCGCGCCCATTGACGATCCGAAATACGCCGTGCTCGTCGCGCTCGACACGCCTGCGTATTCGCAGAACAGCGAAAAATACACCGTCCACGGCATGTACATTTCCGGCGGCCTGATGGCCGCGCCGACCGTGCGCGATATCTTCCTCGATATCCTCCCGTACCTCGGCGTGGAGCCGGATTATGATTCCGAGGATATCCGCGGCGTCAACTTCACCGTCCCGGACATCATCGGCATGGACGAAAGCGAGGCGGGCGCGCTGCTCGCCGAAAAGACCATCACCTACCGCGTCGTCGGCACCGGCTCGACCGTCACCGACCAGCTGCCCGCCCCGGGCAGTCATGTTCCCGGCAATTCGCAGATCATCCTCTACATGGGCGCGGAAAAACAGCTGACGACCGTCGAGGTGCCGGATTTCATCGGCTGCTCCGTCGCGGACGTCAATTATCTGGCCGCGAACGCGGGCCTTTATGTGCAGGCAAAGGGCACCGACCGCACGGATGTGTATGTGCTCGCGGCCTATCAGGACATCGAGCCCGGCACAGAGGTTGACAGAGGTACTACAATTACGGTAGAATTCTCTTCCACGGGTGCATCCGACTAAGGAGGACTGTATGAAACTCAAAGAACTGCTGCACGGTCTTGACGTGCTGGAGCTGCACGCGGACGAAGCGCTGGACATCACCGGCGTTCAGTATGATTCCCGGCAGGTCACGCCCGGTGATCTGTTCGTCGCGATCTCCGGCTTCCAGACCGACGGCCACAAGTATATCCCAAAAGCCATGGAAAACGGCGCATCCTGCGTCGTCTGCGAAAAAAAGCCGGAAGCAGGCATCGCCTATGTGCTGGTTTCCGACGCCCGCGCGGCGCTCGCCGCGCTTGGCGCGAACTGGTTCGGCCATCCGGCGGACGATCTATGCGTCGTCGGCATCACCGGTACGAACGGCAAGACGACCAGCACGTATCTATTGAAGCACGTGCTTGAAAAAACGTGCGGCGCAAAGGTCGGCCTCATCGGCACGATCCAGAACATGATCGGCGATGAAGTTTTGCACACTGAGCGCACGACGCCCGAATCCTTCGAGCTGCAGAAGCTCTTCGCCGATATGCGCGACGCCGGCTGCACGCACGTCATTATGGAGGTCTCCTCCCACGCGCTGGTGCTCCACCGTGCCGACCAGATCCACTTCAATGCGGCGGTCTTTACCAATCTGACGGAAGATCATCTGGACTTTCACAAGACGATGGACGCCTACTGCGACGCGAAGGCCATGCTCTTCCGCCGCTGCGAAACGGGCGCGGTCAACGTCGACGACGCCTATGCGAAGCGCATCATGGAGCAGGCCGAGTGCAGGCTTCTGACCTATTCCGCGCAGGGAAACCATGCCGCGCTCACAGCGGAGCATATCGGCCTGTTCCCCGACCGCGTGGAATTCGACGCGGCCTATGAAGGCGAGCGGGCTTCCGTCACGCTCGGCATTCCCGGCATTTTCAGCGTCTATAACGCCCTCGGCGTCATTGCCGCCGCGCTGGCGCTGGATATTCCGCTTGCGAAGATCGCGGACGCCCTGCGCACCGCGCAGAGCGTCAAGGGCAGGGTAGAGGTCGTCCCCACGCCGGGGAAGGACTACACGGTCCTCATCGACTATTCCCACACGCCCGACAGCCTTGAAAATATTCTCAGAGCCGTGCGCGGCTTCTGCGCGGGCCGCATCATCGCCGTCTTCGGCTGCGGCGGCGACCGCGACCCCTATAAGCGCCCCGTCATGGGCAAAATCGCGGCGGAGCTTGCAGACCTCGCGATTGTCACCTCGGACAATCCCCGCACCGAAGACCCCTATAAGATCCTCCGGCAGATCCTCGCCGGTATGCAGGATACCGAAACGCCCTATGAGGTCATTGAAAGCCGCGTTTCGGCAATCTTCCGGGCCATGGAGCTGGCGCAGAAGGACGATGTGATCGTCCTGTGCGGCAAGGGCCACGAGACGTATCAGGAGATCGGACACGAAAAGCACCATCTGGACGAGCGCGAGGTCGTCGCGTCGTATTTGGAGGCGAAAGCATGAAGAAACTGACACTGAAGCAGGCGGCGGAATCCTGCGGGGGCACGCTCGTGCCTGAGCAGGCGTCGGGTGTGATTACCGGTGTCCAGATCGACTCGCGCAAAGTAAAGCCCGGCGATCTCTTCGTCGCCATCAAGGGAGAAAAGGTCGACGGCCATGCGTATATCGATATGGCGGCCAGCCTCGGCGCAGCCGCCGCGCTCGTGGAAAAGCCCGTTAAGGCATCCATCCCGACCATTCTTGTGCCCGATACCGTCCATGCCTACGGCGACCTCGCCGCGGCCTGCCGCGAGCAGATGGGCCTGACTGTCGTCGGCATCACCGGAAGCGTCGGCAAAACGACGACCAAGGAAATGACCGCCTGCATGCTCGAGCATACCTACCGCACCGCCCGCACCGAGGGCAATCACAACAACAACATCGGTCTTCCCATGACCATTCTCGACATGCCGGACGATACCGAAATCGCCGTTCTGGAGCTGGGCATGAATCATTTTGGAGAAATGGCCCGCCTGACCTCTATCGCAAAGCCCGACATCGCCATCATCACCAACATCGGTACCATGCACATCGAGCATCTCGGCTCCCGCGAGGGCATTCTGCAGGCCAAACTCGAAATTTTCCGCGGCGTGCCGGAAGACGGCGTCGGCGTCTTCAACGGCGACGAACCGCTTCTGTGGAACGTGCGTGCCGACGGCGGACACAAAAAATACTATTACGGCGTCGAAAACCACGCCTGCGACGTGCTTGCGACCGACATTCAGGAGCTTGACGACGGCATGCGCTTCGTGGTCAGCGGCTTCGGCCACCGGTTCGAGCTGTTCGTGCCCGTTCTGGGCCGCCATACGGTCTATAACACGCTGGCTGCCGTCACGTCCGCCCTTCTTCTGAAGGTTCCGCCCGAGACGATCCAGGCGCAGATCTCCAGCTTCCACAACACCGGCATGCGCCAGAAGATCTATGAGCGCGCCGGCTTTACCATCATCGAGGACTGCTACAACGCGGGCCCGGAGTCGACGGAGGCTGCGCTGGAAATCCTTGCGGGCTTTCGCTCGCGCACAAACGGCCGCTGCATCGCGGTTCTGGGCGATATGCTCGAGCTCGGCAACCGCTCCGCAGCCGAGCATTACCGCATCGGCCGCATCGCCGCGACGAAGGCCGACATGCTCTACACCTACGGCGTCAACGCCGAGCGCATGGTCTCCGGCGCGATCACCGGCGGCATGAAGCAGAAGCTCATTGAGCATTTTGACACGCACGAGGATCTGGCCCACATGCTGAAAATGCGCGCCCGGCCCGGCGATGTGATTTTGTTCAAGGGCAGCCGCGGCATGCGGATGGAAAAGGCGCTCGCGCTGTTTTTCAAGGAAGAAGAGGAATAAAGAGAAGGCTCGGAGGAATCCTGTATGGATGCAATGTTTTTTATCGTTCTCGGCGCGACGCTCGCCTCGTTTTTGTTGACGCTGCTGTTCGGCCGCTTCGTCATCCCCATGCTGCGCGCGCTGCACGCCGGCCAGTCCATCCGTGAGGTCGGCCCGCAGTGGCACAACACCAAGGCCGGCACGCCGACCATGGGCGGCATCATGTTCATCGCGGCCATCATCCTCTGCACGTTGCTCTTCGGCTGGAAGAGCATGACGGAGAACCGAACCTATACGCACCTGTATGTGCTGGCCCTAGCCCTGTGCTACGGGCTTGTCGGCTTCGCCGACGACTTTGTAAAGGTCAAGCTCAAGCGCA
>CADBOK010000023.1 GCA_902796245.1 Oscillospiraceae bacterium
AAAGCGGAACAGGCTTTTCCGCGAAAAGAAAAAGCATACGATCCACACGCACGAACACAGCTGAGAGAGAATTGTTGCAAGGCTCGAACCCTGCACGCCCATCCCGAAAGTGAAAATAAACAGGGGGTCGAGTACGATGTTGATAAGCGCGCCCAGCAGCACAGAGCTCATTGCGAGCCAGGAATAGCCTTGTGTCAGAATAAACGGGTTGAGTCCCTGTGCCAGCATGACGAAGATCGTGCCGCAGGCGTAAATCCTGAGATAGGAGACGGCAAACTCTACCGCACTTTCCGGGCAGCCGAACAGCAGCACGATCTGCCGCGCAAAGCAGAACGCCGCCGCACCGATTGTAATGCCCAGCAGAACCAGCAGACAGAACGCCGTGTGGAAAATCCGGTTCGCCTCGTCCGGCCTGCCCTCGCCAAGCCTGATGCCGGCCCGCGGCGCGCCGCCAAGTCCGACCAGATTCGCGAACGCCTGCATGATGAGCGTGATGGGAAGCACGATCCCGAGCGCGGCCAGCGCGTCCATACCGGAGCCATCGATCCGCGCGACATACATTCGATCGACGATGTTGTATAAAAACGTAATCAGCTGTGCAATGACAGCCGGGATGGTCAGCTTGAATACAAGCGGTAAAATCTTTCCTTCCGCCAATTCGGCGGTCATATCCTGTTTATTTCTGTTTGCCATGTCATGCCTGTCCTGTTTTATTTTCGATCAAATATACTATAACAGAAGCGTGTCCAAAAATCTATCGTTGACAAGACGCGCTTCCTGCGATATTTTATGGAAAAAGAAGGGTAGAGATCCGGATGGAGCAGGCATATTCGCGTTGGCTCACGCACGTCACAGAGCCGGAGCTGCTGGAGCAGCTGAAAAACATGAGCGAACAGGAACGGCAGGAGGCGTTTTGCTGCGAGCTCGCCTTTGGCACCGGCGGCCTGCGCGGCATTCTGGGCGCGGGCACGAACCGCATGAATGTCTACACCGTGCGCAGGGCGACGCAGGGTCTTGCAAATTATCTGAAAAAGCAGAAGCTTCCGCTGGCCGCAGCCATCGCGCATGACAGCCGCCGCTGCGGCCGCGCCTTTGCCGAGGCTGCGGCCTGCGTTCTGGCAGCAAACGGCGTCAAGGTCTATCTTTACCCGAGATTGGAGCCGACCCCGGCGCTCAGCTGGGCCGTGCGCTATTTTTCATGCGGCGCAGGCATCTGCATCACGGCAAGCCACAACCCCGCGCAATATAACGGCTATAAGGTCTACGGCCCTGACGGCTGCCAGATCACGCTGGACGCAGCAAATGCCATTGAGCAGGAGATCGCCGGGATCGACTACTTTATGGATGTGCAGACCTGCGGCGATCAGGAAGCCCGCGCCGACGGGCGCATCGAATCGATCCCGGACAGCGTTCTGGACGCATATGTCGATGCCGTCTATGCTCAGCGCGTGACGGATGCAGACTGCTCCGTCCATCCGGCACGGAACCAAAGCTCAAGCTCTATCTGGAAATCCATGAAAACGATCCGATCCGGGCAAAACGAGCCTATGCCGCGCTGCGGACAGCCTGTGAGGAGCTTCTGTAACAGCAAAATCTGGCCTGCCGCGCTTGCGGCAGGCCAGAGCGCTTATTCCGTCCAATAAAGCCCGGCAGCTTTGGCTGCGGGGGCGGCTGCGAAGAGCATATTTGCCGCTTCGCGCCGCGTAAGCGGACCCTCATAGTCCGCGCTTGAAAGCGGGATCCCAGCCGTCGAGAGTGCGCTGACCGCGCTCTGCGCCCATGTGGGGACAGCAGAATCATCGTCCGGCGCAAATACGGCGGCATCGCCCGGCAGACGCAGCAGCTTCTGCAGCATGACGGCTGCCTCCGCGCGGCTCAGCTCCTCCTCCGGACGGAACACCAGACCTTCTTCGGTCGGCGTCCCGGAGATCATGCCGGACTGATAAGCCGCAGCCAGATACGGCTGCTGCCAGAGGGGCGTTTCCAATTCATCCGCGAAGCCGGTCGAGATCGTCCCGTCCGACTGCTCAAGTCCGGCCAGCTTCATGCAGGCGATCAGAAACTCGCTGCGGCTGACGGGGCAGTCCGGCTCAAAGCAGAGGTTTCCAGCGATGACCCTGCCGGTATAGAGGCCCTTGTCCTTGAGCCACATGGCGGCGAATGCATCCCGGTCGCCGGACATATCCTGATAGGTTGCCTTGTCGGCGGGTTTCAGGATGCGGATCTTGACGCTGGCTTCGTTCGAGACGTTTCCGGCCGGGTCGGTCGCGGTGAAGACAAAGCAGTCCTTTCCGACCTTGTTCTTGCCCGGCGTATACGTGAAGCTGCCGTCCTCGTGCAGCTCGACCGTGCCGCGCTTCGGCTCCTTGACGAGCTGATACGTCAGCTTCTGGTCCTCCTGATCGACCGCGGCGAGCGTGCCGGAGTTTGCAATGTTCTTATACGTTTCCAGCGTGCCGTCTTCGCAGACGGGTGCGGTATTTGTGCCGGAAAGGATACGGAGACTGACCGTGACGGCATCGCCGAGCGTCCCGCTCTCAATCGGGCAGTAGACCAGCTCGCAATCGGCGTTTCCGAGGCAGACGGGGCGCAGCTTCATGTTTTCCAGTGCTGCGGCAGGCAGGATATCGCCCCGGCGGATTACACGGCTGCCGATGCACAGCTCCGCCTGATATGCGGGCGGGACAGAAGAAATGTAGACGCCCTCCAGCCCGTCGGAGTCAGAAAAATCCGCGGCGGTGAACTGATATTCCGAGGTATAATCGACGGTGATCTCCGCTGCCAGCGCAGGGACGCAGAGCATGACCAGAACCAGCGCTGCGGCCAGCGCGGCGCGAAGCAAGCAGATGCGGTGTTTCAAAGGGAAAACCTCCTTCATGATGTTACGGAGGTAGTTTCTGCGTCAGGCGGGAAAATATGCAAACAAATTGAAAAAATCCCTCCGGAGTCTCCGGAGGGATCAAATCGGAAGCGCTTAGGCATAAAAAGCGTCGATCGCCGCGACAAGCTCCTGCAAAACCTCGCGCAGAGGCTTTCCTTTGATCTGCGCACCGGCTGTCGCGCCGTTGCCGCCGCCGCCGAGCTTTTCCAGAACGGCCTGCACATTGCACGAGCCGATGGAACGCGCGCTGATAATGACCTGCTCGCCGTCCGGGAAGAGTACAAATGAAGCGGTGATGCCGGAAATATTGATGAGCTCGTCCGCTGCCTGAGAGGCAATCACGCGCGTAATGGTTTCTTCCATGCAGGCAATGGCAAGCTCGCTGCGGTACAGCCGCGCTGCCTGCACGACACGGTAGCGCATGAGCGTATCGTCCAGATCGTTCTGGAACAGCTTTTTAACCTCGACCGGGTCAGCGCCGGCCTTGCGCAGATAGGCTGCCGACTCAAACGTGCGGGAGCCCGTGCGCACAGAAAAATTCTTTGTATCCAGCACGATACCGGCCAGCAGCGCCTGTGCCTCAAGCGGCTTGACGTCGCGTTGGTTCACGGCGTACTGCAGAAGCTCCGTCACCAACTCGGAGGCGGAGGACGCATACGGCTCATGCAGATTGAGAACCGGCTGCTCGATATAGTCTGCCGCCCTGCGGTGATGATCGATGACAGCCACGCGGGAGATCGACTCAAGAAGCGGTCTGCACTCGACCTGCTCGGGCCGGTTCGTGTCAACGACGATCAGAAGACTGCGGTTGTCAGCCTCAACCAGTGCATCCTGTCCGGAAATGAACAGATCGGCATACTCCTGCGAGGCTTTGAGCTCCGCAATCAGGCTCTGGCAGGCATTTTTCTGAAGATCGATTACGATCCGGGCCGGACGGCCCTTGGCACGGCACAGACTCAAAAGACCCACGGCGGAGCCGAGTGCGTCGAGGTCCGCCATACGGTGACCCATGATATAGACTGTGCTGGATTGGCCGATCAGCTCCGACAGGGAGCCTGCCATCACGCGGGATTTGACGCGCGTATGCCGCTCGGTTTCTTTGGTTCGGCCGCCGTAGAAGGTAAAGTTGAACCGGTCCTTGACGACGGCCTGATCGCCGCCGCGTGAGAGGGACATTTCGATTGCGAGCGTGGCAAAGCGATAGTTTTCTGCGAAGCTCCCGCCGTCCTTGCCGATGCCGAGCGAGATCGTCGCCGACATGCCGCTGCTTGCCGCAACGTGCCGCACGTCCTCCAGAATCGAAAAGCGCCCCTCCTGAAGCCGGGCCAGATCCTTGCTTTCAAAGATCACCAGATACCGGTTGCGCTCGATCTTCCGGCAGAGTGCTTCCAGTCCTGCCGTCCAGTTTGCAACGACATCGTTGAGCTGTGCGTCGAGCGTGGAGACGGCGGAGTCAGAGAGATTGGCGGTCAGCTCATCATAGTTGTCGATCAGGATGATCGAGACGATGGGGCGTGTCCGCAGGAATTCATCGCGGACGTTGAACATCTCGGTCATGTCGGCGAAGTAGATCGTCGCAAGCTGTACGGTCGTCGCGTCGTCCTCGGATTTGACATAGTTGCCGTAGATACGGTAGCGGCGTCCGCCGATGATCTGGTCGCCGGGCAGCTCAGACCGGCCCTCGCGCAGCCAGCTGGTGGAAAAGCCGGGGATCACCGACTCGAGCGTCTGATAGCAGGCCGTGTCGGAGAGGCCTGTGATGGTAAAGAAGCTGGGATTGCCCCAGATGATCTCGTTTTCCGGCAGCCGGATGACCGCCATCGGGAACGCGGAGCCTGCATGGACCGAGATCCCGACAGAATCCGTTGCCGTCTGCACGTAGCTCATCAGCTGACGCTTGCGTCTGGAAAAACGGACGCGGCTGATGATAAATGCGATCACCGTTACAAAAAACGCGCCGCCCGCCAGATAATACTGCCGGAGCAGAGCCGCAGCGGCGGTGAACAGCAGCATGAGCGCAAAGTACCAGGCCGTATTCGGATAGAGCAATCGTCCGACAGATTTTTTCATACACCGCCGCCTCCATTTCAAACAATAGACTTTTTATCTATTATACCAGACATGATCGTAAAATCAACATAAATCGCAATCCATGCGCAGCGGGTAAAACCGGCTATGGGAAAAAACCTTCAGGGAAAGAAGGAAAAAAAGGTATACTTTCTGAAAAAAGTGTGATATACTTAATCAGAATTGCCCGTGAGGGTTTCTTTTGGGATTATGCGCCGCATACCCCGGCGCAGCAAATAGATCAACTGCATATCACAAGGAGCGCAGGCAGCGTTGACAGCAGCCAGGACGAGACGGGGCCCTGACTGGTCATCCGCATGCGCCTGTTCTCCTGCGGCTTTTTTCATTTGTTCCGCGTGGATGGCGGCTTGCCAGGCCGCTCCGCGCAGTCTAATCCATACCTATTTTTTAAGAAAAGAGTGAAATCATTTGGCAGAAAAATTAAAAATCATCCCGCTCGGCGGTCTGAATGAGATCGGCAAAAATATGACCGTGCTGGAATATGGTAAGGACATCATCATTGTTGACTGCGGTCTCGGCTTTCCGGACGATGAAATGTACGGTGTCGATCTGGTCATTGCTGATATGACGTATCTTGTCAAAAACAAGGATAAGATACGCGGTATGTTCCTGACGCATGGACATGAAGACCATATCGGCGGCATTCCCTACGCCATGGAGCAGTTCAACTGCCCCATCCACGCCACGCGCCTGACTGCGGGGATTGTCCAACTCAAGCTGGAAGAGCACCAGCTCCAGAACAGTGTCCATCTGTTTACGCACGAGGCGGGGGAGAAGGTCAAGGCCGGCTGCTTTACGGTAGAATTCATCCATGTGAACCATTCCATTGCCGACGCTGTTGCCTTTGCTATCAAGACTCCGGTCGGCACCGTCGTCATGACGGGCGATTTCAAGATCGACACCACGGCAGAAGACGGCATGATCGATCTGGCCCGCTTCGGCGCACTTGGCAAGGAGGGCGTGCTTGCGCTGCTGTGCGACTCGACCAACGTCGAGCGTCAGGGCTATACGCCGTCCGAGCGCACGGTCGCGGGCAGCTTTGAGCGGCAGTTTACCGGCTGCAACAAGCGCATTATTGTCACGACCTTCGCATCCAACGCCTTCCGCCTGCAAAGCCTCATCACGGTCGCAAAAAAATTCGGCCGCAAGGTCGCGGTCACGGGCCGCAGCATGGAGAATATCCTGAAGGTCTCTACGGAGCTTGGCTATCTGAAGATCCCGGCAGGGACGCTCGTCGACATCAACCAGATCAAGCAGATCCCGAACAATAAGCTTGTGATCGTCTCGACCGGTTCGCAGGGCGAAAACATGTCCGCGCTCTACCGTATGGCCTTCTCCGGCCACCGGCAGGTCGAAATTACCGCGTCTGACCGCGTCATTATTTCAGCGTCCGCCATTCCCGGTAATGAAAAGTCCATTGGAAAAATCATCAACGAACTCTACCGCAAGGGTGCCGAGGTCGTCTACGACAAGCTCGAGGGCCTGCACGTCTCCGGACATGCCTGCCAGGAGGAGCTGAAGATCATCCACGGCCTGCTCAAGCCCCGGTTCTTTATCCCCGTCCATGGCGAGCAGCGCCATCTGCAGGCGCATTCGCGACTGGCCCAGACCATGGGCATGGATCCGAAAAACATTTTTATCTCCGATATCGGTAAGGTGCTCGAGCTTACGAAGACTACCTGCAAGTGGGGCGGGACTGTTCCGTCCGGCAGAATTCTGGTCGACGGCACTGGCGTCGGAGACGTCGGAAGCGTTGTTCTGCGCGACCGCAAGCATCTGGCACAGGACGGCATGCTGGTCGTGGTCGTCAACATTTCCAGCGAGGATGGCAGCGTCATCACCGGCCCCGACATCATCACCCGCGGCTTCGTCTACGTGAAGGAGTCGGAGAACCTGATGGAAGAGCTGCGCGTGATTGCCGCGCACGCCATCGACCGGTGCAGCCAGAATGGCCGCAGCGATTGGAGCGTCCTGAAAGCGAACATCAAAAACGACCTGTCCGGGTATCTGTTCAAGACGACAAAACGCAATCCGATGATCCTGCCGGTTATCATGGAAATCTGACGGCCGGAAATTTAAAAGTTTTTTCTGAAATATAAGAAAAATCAGAAAAAAGTCAAATCAGGCATTGTCAAATCGACAAAGTTGGGGTTATAATAACACAGTTGCGCGAGTGCGCGGCAATGTACCAGATAAATGAGGATGAGCGAAAGAATGGCAAACACGAAGAACCCGAAGCCCTCGACCGAGGACGCAATGGCGGCGGTTTCCGCGCTGATTGCGAAGGCAAAGCGCGAGGGAAGCATACAGTCGAGCGAGCTGACTGCCGAGCTGGAAAAGCTGGATCTGCCGGTCGAGAAGATCGAGCATATTTACGATACCTTTGACGCCATGGACATCCAGATTGTCAGCCCTGAGTTGGAGCTGGACGTTTCCGACGATCTTGGCATGGATATGGACGAGGTTCCGGACAATGACGAGGAAGAGCTTGTAGACCCGCTTGAGCTTGCAGCGGAATATAATCTGGACGATCCGGTGCGCATGTACCTCAAGGAGATCGGTCAGGTCAAGCTGCTGACCGCCGAGGAGGAGATTGAGCTGGCCAAGCGTGTCTCCGAGGGCGATAAAAAGGCCAAGGATCGGCTGACTGAGGCCAATCTGCGTCTTGTCGTGTCAATCGCCAAGAAATACTCCGGCAGAGGCCTGCACATTCTGGATCTGATTCAGGAGGGCAATACGGGCCTCATCCGCGCGGTCGATAAATTCGACTATACAAAGGGAAACAAATTCTCTACATATGCAACGTGGTGGATCCGGCAGGCCATTACCCGCGCCATTGCCGATCAGGCGCGCACCATCCGCGTTCCGGTGCATATGGTTGAGGTCATCAACAAGGCTACCCGCTGCAACCGCAAGCTCGTGCAGGAGCTTGGCCGCGAGCCGACGCTCGAGGAGATCGCAGCAGAGCTGAACCTCCCGATCGAAAAGATCATTGAGGCCAACCGTACCGCGGCCGATACGCTTTCTCTCGATATGCCCGTCGGCGACGAAGAGGATACGACCATCGGCTCCTTCGTCGAGGACGACAACACCCCCGGCCCCGTCGACGCAACGTCCAATGCCATGCTCTCCGAGGCGCTGACCGAGATTCTCGGCACGCTGACCGAGCGCGAGGCCGACGTGCTGCGCATGCGCTTCGGCATGTACGACGGCCGCACGCACACGCTTGAGGAGGTCGGCCAGATCTTCGGCGTCACGCGCGAGCGTATCCGTCAGATCGAAAACAAGGCCATCCGCAAGCTGCGCCACCCGTCCCGCGCAAAAAAGATCAAGGATTTCTATTGCTGATACGAAAAACGCCCTTGCAGGAGCTTCTGCGAGGGCGTTTTGTTCTATCCATGCAACCATCATACGTAAATTTCGTCTTATATACTATCAGGAAGAATCAGGAGGGAAATTCTATGCGAACAGTACGAAGCACGATAGCGCTGCTCCTTGCGTTTCTTTTGGCCGCCGCGCTCTGCGGCTGCGCAGCTTCTCCTCCGGGCGAATCGCCCGGCAGCGCCCCGGCCAAGCCGGTCGGCGCAACAGATTTCATGTCCAATGAAGGCCCGGTTTTCCCGCTGACGCTGGCGCAGGCGGAGCCTGCGCTTTCCGCCAATCGGGAGCTGCTGCTGGACTGCACGCCCTATGCCGAAGGGAATACTGCCGCGATCACCGTGACAGACCGCTATACGATCCACAATGATTCTGACGAAGGTCGTATACCGACGGAAGCTGCGAGCAGGGGAAGGAGCTGGATTCGCTTAAGGGCACCGTGACGCGCACGGAAATGCCCCTTGCGGAGCTCCTGCGGCAGACCGCCACTGCGCAGCTCGGTGCGGACGCCTCCGGCGATGCTGCTGAACAGCTTGCGGCTGCCGCAGCGGATCTTTTGACGCAATACGGCGTCTGCTCTGCCGCACCTGCCGAGCGCTACAGCGATGGCATGCTGGATGCCGTGCTTCGGGACGCGGAGGTTTTCCGGCGCGTGTGCTACGCCGCAGCGGAGATTACCATACCGGCGGGCGGCACGGTCTGCGTTGAGGCTGTCTCACGCAAGCCGCACAGCTTTGATTTTTTCGGATTCTATAACGAAATGGTTGACGGTTATGGAGTTATGACAACCGAAAGCGTTTTGACACTGCAAAACCAGACCGCGCGTCTGGATACGCACGGTCTGGTTACGATCTATGGGCAGAATTTCGAGTTTGACGGACAGGGGAGCGCGGTTCCGCTCTTAGCAGATACAGAGTATTACTATCTCAATCTGACAGCCGGATTCGAGCCCTCATAACCGCACGACAGGCTTGATGAGATCGCGCGGCTTGTCCTTCATGAGCTGGAGCAATTCCGGCAGCTTGTCCCAGCCGTTGAAGACGTGCGTGATGAGCGGCTTGACATCGAGTCGACCGTTCGTCACGAGCGCGGCCAGCTTTTCCATCCGCAGCCGTCCGCCCGGCATAAGGCCGCCGTTGATCTGCTTGTGCCCCATCCCGACGCCCCAGTCCGCGCGCGGCAGGCGGATATACTCGCCGCTGCCGAGATAATTGACGTTGCCGATTTTTCCGCCGGGCTTCAAAACCCGTATGACCGGAATGAACGTATCCACGTCGCCGCCCGCGATGATCGCGCAGTCGACGCCCTTTCCGCCGGTCAGTGCAAGCACCTGCTCGTCGATCGGGCCGTTTTTGTAGCTGATGAAATCGGAAGCGCCATATTGCCGCGCCGCTTCCACGCAAATCGGACGCGTCCCGACTGCGAGGATCCTTGCCGCGCCCCGAAGCGCTGCGCCCGCCACGGACATCAGCCCGACCGGGCCGATACCGACCACAAGCACCGTATCGCCGAACTGCACGTCCGCCAGCTCCGCGCCGTGAAAGCCGGTCGGGACCATATCTGAGAGCATGCACGCCTCTACGATGTCCATGCCCTCCGGAAGATGCGCCAGATTGCCGTCGGCGTCGTTTACATGGAAATACTCCGCGAATACGCCGTCCTTGATATTCGAAAACTTCCATCCGGCCAGCATTCCGCCGGAGTGCATCGCATAGCCTGCCTGCGCCTCCAGAGAGTTCCAGTCCGGCGTGATGGCCGGGACGAGGACCCGGTCGCCGGGCCTGAAGTCCTTCACCAGCGCGCCTGTCTCCACAACCTCTGCGCAGCATTCATGCCCAAGAATCAGGTCGTGCCGGTCACCGACCGCGCCTTCCCAGACCGTATGCACGTCCGATGTGCAGACTGCCGCCGCAAGCGGACGGCAGACCGCGTCCATCGGCCCGCATACCGGGCGCGGCTTTTCTACCCAGCCGACCTCGCCAATCCTCAGCATTGCAAATCCCTTCATACACGTCCCCGCTTTCCAATTAAGTCGGGATAGTATGTGAAAAAAGAACGACTGCTATGCAGAAAGCAGCGGCCTCCGTATTGGAAGCCGCTGCTTTTTATATCTTATATCAGCCCATTTTTTCCTTCAGATGGGACAGGCGCTCAAGCGCTTCGTTCAGCGTCTCATCCTTCTTGGCAAAGTGGACGCGGACGATATGGTTGACGTTTTCATTGAAGAACGATGTGCCGGGAACGCAGGCCACGCCGACCTTTTCCGCCATTTCCAGGCAGAAATCCACGTCGGATTCGCCCTTGCGCATATACGGGCCAATGTCGGCCAGCACGAAATACGCGCCCTGCGGATCCGTGAACGGAATGCCGATCTGCTTCAAGCCATCGGTGAACAGCTTTTTCATGTGCGCATAGTGATCGCCGAACTCTTTGTAATAGCTGTCCGGCATGTCAAGACCCACAACGGCGGCCTCCATCAAAGGGGACGGCGCACCAACGGTATTGAAGTCGTGGTACTGCTTGATGCGGTCCATGATGGGCTTCGGGGCAATGGCATAGCCGAGCCGCCAGCCGGTAATGGAATATGTCTTGGACAGACTCGAGCAGCTGACCGTCCGCTCCCACATGCCGGGCAGGCTGTTCATGTAGATATGCTTGTGGCCGTCATAGACGATATGCTCATAGACCTCGTCCATGATGGCGAACGCATCGTATTTGATGCAGAGTTCGGAAATAAGCTTCAGCTCGTCATAGGTGAAGACCTTGCCGGACGGGTTCGACGGGTTGCAGATCAGAATGGCCTTTGCGCCCTGCTTGAACGCATCCTCCAGCACATCTGCATCGAAGTTGAACTCTGGCGGCACCAGCGGCACGAAGACCGGCTCGCAGTCAGCCATAATGGCCTGCGCGCGGTAATTTTCGAAATATGGGGAGAACATGATGATCTTATCGCCGGGATTTGTCAGGGCAAAGATCGTGTCGACCATGGCCTCGGTCGAGCCGATGGTTACGACCATATCTGCATCCGGGTCAAGCGTGCGGCCCATGAAGCGGCCGGCCTTGCGCGCCAGCGCCTGCCGGAAGTTCGGCGCGCCCATCGTGATGGGGTACTGGTGCGGGCCCAGTGCGCTGACCTCGGCCAGACGGTCGGTGAGCGCCTTGGGAGGATCAAAGTCGGGGAAGCCCTGCGCCAGATTGATCGCGCCGCAGGCAAGACTCACGCGCGTCATGCGGCGAATCACGGAGTCGGTAAATAATTTGTTTTTTCTGCTCATTTCCTGCATCGTTTATTCCTGCCTTTCCTGATCTGATGAAACAATGCCGAGCTCTGCCGCTCCGGCAAGATGCATGTCGTTCGCACGCAGCAGTGCCGAGGCTTCCGCCGGGGCTGCGACACGGAGGATCATATACGCCATCCCGTTCGGTTGGCCGAAGATCGAATACATATACTGAACGTCGATCTGCTTCTCTGCCAGAATCTGCAGCAGGCGGTTCAGGCCGCCCGGTTCATCCGGTACGCCGACAGCGACGACCTCGCCCGAAGAGAAGATAAACCCGTTTTCGCGCAGCACGCGGCAGGCCTCCGGCTCGTGGCTGGCAATGAGGCGCAGCACGCCGTAGTCGCTCGTTTCGGCAATGTTGATCGCACGAAGATCGATGCCGTTTCCGGCCAGCAGCGCCGTGATCTCGGCCAGTTGTCCGGCTCGATTTTCCAAAAATACGGAGATTTGATGAATTGCCATAGCTTCGTCCTCCTTAGATCTTGCGTTTGTCGATCACACGGATGGCTTTGCCCTCGCTGCGGGCAATGGATTTCGGGGAGACCAGATGTACCTGCGCGAAAATGCCGAGCATCGCCTTGAGTGCGGCGACGAGGCTCTTTTCCCGCTGCGTGATCTCGGCCAGAGAGTCGGAGAAGTGTTCCGGCGTCATCTCGACGAGCACATCCAGCGTGTCGGAATTGTTGACACGGTCGACCACAATCTGATAATTGGACGTATAGCCCTGTTCGAGCAGTACGGTTTCGATTTGCGACGGGAAGACGTTCACGCCCTTGACGATCAGCATATCGTCGCTGCGGCCCATGGGCTTGCACATCTTGATATGCGTTCGCCCGCAGGGGCAGTTCTCATGACGCAGAATGCAGATATCGCGCGTCCGGTAGCGCAGCAGCGGGAACGCCTGCTTCGTGATCGAGGTAAACACCAGCTCGCCCTGCGTCCCCTCCGGCAGCACCTCGCCGGTATCCGGGTCGATAATCTCGGCAATGAAATGATCCTCGTTGATGTGCATACCGGCCTGCGCGCTGCACTCATATGCGACGCCCGGGCCGGAAAGCTCCGTCAGACCGTAGATATCATACGCCTTGATGCCGAGACTCTTCTGGATATCCTGCCGCATCTGTTCGCTCCACGCTTCCGCGCCGAAAATACCGGCTTTCAGATGGATCTTGTCCTGCAATCCGCGCTCGTGGATGGACTCTGCCAGATACGCTGCATAAGACGGCGTGCAGCACAGAATGGTCGAACCGAGATCCTCCATGAACTGCAGCTGCCTGTCCGTGTTGCCGGAGGACATCGGCAGCGTCAGGCAGCCGAGCTTCTGGCTGCCGCCGTTGAGTCCAAAGCCGCCGGTAAACAACCCGTAGCCATACGCGACCTGGCACACATCCTCCGGGCCTGCGCCCGCAGCGGCCAGCGCTCTTGCGCAGCAGTCGTCCCAGAGATCAATATCTTCCTTTGTATAAAACGCGACGACACGCTTGCCGGTCGTGCCGGAGGTGGAGTGGATGCGGACGCATTTTTCCAGCGGCTCTGCCAGCAGGCCGAACGGATACGCTTCGCGCAGATCGGCCTTGCTTAAAAACGGCAGCTTGTAAAGATCGTCCCGGCTTCTGATATCGTCCGGCGCGACGTGCGTCGCCTCCATTTTCGCGCGGTAATAGGGCACATTGTCCCACACGTGGCGCACCTGCCGGACAAGCCGCTCATCCTGCCAGGCCCTGATCTGATCCCGGCTGGCACATTCGATTTCCTTCTGATAATACCGTTCCATGGGTTCTCCTTATGCCTTACGCCTCCGCGCCGAGCGCGAAGGCCTTTTTGTTGAGTTCGAGGAATTTCGCGGGAACGCTCTTCTCGATCGCGTCCTGCCACTGTTCGTCCGTAAAGTGGAAATACCTGCTGAGTCTGCCCAGCAGCACGAGATTGACTGCCTTGGCCGAGCCCGCCTTGAGCGCAAGGCCGAGCGCGTCCATCGCGTCGAGCCGGATGGGAAGCGCCGTGAGCTTTTCTTCCAGCGCCTTCGGGTATTCTGCCGCGCCTGTAATGACCGGCATGGGATTGATCTTCTGCGTATTGGTCAGAAGGACGCCGCCCTCTTTCAGATACTCTGCCCACCGGGCCGCCTCCAGCAGCTCAAACGAGAGGACAAAATCGGCCTCGCCCTTGTCAATGATCGGGGAGTAGACCTTATCGCCGTACCGCACATAGGTCACGACGCTGCCGCCGCGCTGGCTCATGCCGTGAACCTCGCTGACCTTCACGTCATAGCCGTTTTCCAACAGGATCCGGCCCAGCAGCTTGCTGGCCAGAAGCGTGCCCTGTCCGCCGACGCCGACGATCATGATGTTTTTTGTTTCCATGACAGTGCCTCCTTTTCTCATTCGCCCAGCGCGCCCTTATGACACAGCTGGCGGCACAGGCCGCAGCCTGTGCAGAGAGTGTTGTCGATCTGCACTTTGCCGCCCGTCACGCTGATGGCAGGACAGCCGAGCTTCATGCAGGACTTGCAGCCTACGCACTTTTCTGGCTTTGCCTCAATGGGGCCAGGGTGCTTGACATATTTGAGCAGAGCGCACGGACGGCGGGAGATGATGACCGACGGCTCGTCCGCAGCCAGCTCTTCCTTGACTGCCTTGTCGCAGGCGGCAAGATCATACGGGTCGACGACCCGCACGCGCCGGATGCCGACAGCATGGCACAGCGCCTCCAGATCGATCTTTGTGCAGGGATCGCCCTTGAGGTTGAAGCCCGTCGTCGGGTTCTGCTGGTGGCCGGTCATGCCGGTAATGGAGTTATCCAGAATGATAACGGTCGAGGTCGACTCATTATAGGCGATGTTGATGAGTCCTGT
This sequence comes from Oscillospiraceae bacterium, assembly GCA_902796245.1. GTDB lineage: Bacteria > Bacillota > Clostridia > Oscillospirales > Oscillospiraceae > CAG-170. The sequence goes on from CADBOK010000023.1 coordinate 14,483, forward strand.
CACGCCGGAGTGCATGAACGTCGAATCGCCGATGACGGCGACGGTGTGCGCCGCATTCTTTTCTCCGGAGGCTTTATTGAATCCGTGCAGGCCGGAAACGGACGCGCCCATGCAGATGGTCGTGTCGATGGCGGCAAGCGGTGCGGCGGCGCCCAGCGTATAGCAGCCGATGTCGCCGAGGACCGTCAGCTTGTTCTTTTTCAGCGTATAAAACAGACCTCTGTGCGGACAGCCCGCGCACATGACCGGCGGACGGCCCGGGATTGCTTCATCCAGCTTCTTGCCGGAATGGACAGGCATACCGAGCTTTTCCGCCACATAATTCTGGCCGAACTCGCCGATGCAGCCGAACAGCTCCTTGCCGGCGACGTTCTGTACGCCGATGGCGCGGCAATGCGCTTCAATAATTCCGTCCAGCTCTTCGACAACGATGACCTTTTCAACGCTTTTCGCGAATTCCTGAATTTTTTTTACCGGCAGGGGATTGACCATGCCGAGCTTCAGAACAGGGTAGCGGTCACCGCAGACCTCCTTGACGTACTGATAGCTGGTCGAAGACGCGATGAGGCCGATGGAATGGTCGGTTCCGTCCTCCACGCGGTTGATCTCTGCCGTCTCAGCCCATGCCTGCAAGGATAGCGTCCGCTGCTCAACAATGGGATGCCGTGCCTTGGCGCAGGCGGGCATCATGACAAATTTGGCAATATTCTTTTCGTAGGGAACAGGCGTGAATTCCTGCCTGTCAGACGGCTCCACAACGCTCTGCGAGTGCGCCACGCGGGTACACATCTTGAGCAGAACCGGCGTGTCAAATTTTTCGGAGATCTCATAGGCCAGCTTTGCGAATGCCAGCGATTCCGCCGCGTCGGACGGCTCGAGCATCGGAAGCTTTGCTGCGATGGCGTAGTGCCGCGAATCCTGCTCATTCTGTGACGAGTGCATACCCGCGTCATCTGCCACGCCGATGACAAGACCGCCGCGCACACCGGTATAGGACAGCGTAAACAGCGGGTCGGCCGCAACATTCAGCCCGACGTGCTTCATGCCGCAGAAGCTGCGATAGCCTGCCAGACTTGCGCCGAACGCAGCCTCCATTGCAACTTTTTCGTTTGGAGCCCATTCCGCGTAAATTTCCGGATATTTGGCCGCGCATTCCGTGATCTCCGTGCTGGGCGTACCGGGATAGCTGGAGACAAAGCTGCATCCGGCCTCGTACAGGCCGCGCGCAGCGGCCTCGTTGCCGAGCATCAGGGTTTTCATCGAGATTCCTCCTGTTCGCGGCGGAGCCGCATGAAAATTATCTTTTTATTTTAAACGTTTCGACTGCATTCGTCAAGCTCAGGCTTTTGTCTGCTCCTCGACAAGTCTTCCGCCGCAGTAGATCTGCCGCAGAACAGGCTTCTCGATCTTTCCGGTCGGATTGCGCGGGACTTTGGCGAAGATCACCCGGCGGGGCCGCTTATAGCGCGGCAGCTCCCGGCAGAAGTCCTGAATTTCCGCTTCCGTGCAGCTTGCGCCGTCCTTCAGCTCGATGATCGCTGCCGCGATCTCGCCCAGACGCTGATCCGGAAGGCCGATGACCGCAACGTCCTTGATTTTTTCGTTCCTGCGCAGGAAATCCTCGATCTGGACGGGATACAGGTTCTCACCGCCGGAAATGATGACGTCCTTTTTGCGGTCGACCAGATAAATAAATCCGTCCTTGTCTTCGCGGGCCATGTCGCCCGTCCAGAGCCAGTCGCCGTGCAGAATCTCGGCAGTCGCCTCCGGGTTTTTATAATAGCATTTCATGACGCCGGGACCCTTGACGGCAAGCTCTCCAATCTCGCCCGGAGCAACGTCGTTTCCAAGTTCGTCGATGATGCGCGTCTGCCAGAGATAGCCCGCCTTGCCGATCGCGCCGATCTTTTCGATGTTGTCAATGCCCAGATGCACGCAGCCGGGGCCGATGGACTCGCTCAGGCCGTAATTCGTGTCGTATTTGTGGTGCGGGAAATATTTGAGCCAGCGCTTGATGAGGCTGGGCGGGACCGGCTGCGCACCGATATGCATGAGCCGCCACTGGTCGAGCAGATAGTGCTCGAGATTGACGCGCCCGGATTCGATGGCGTCCAGAATGTCCTGCGCCCAGGGAACCAGCAGCCAGA
>CADBOK010000024.1 GCA_902796245.1 Oscillospiraceae bacterium
ATTTTCGTGTCCAAGATACTTTGCACCAAGCAAGGCGTGAAAGCATTGAAAATACAGGGGAAATAAGAAAAACACCACTGTGTCCAACTCCGAGGAGTTCAGATTGCAGTGGTGTTTTCAGTTCATCAAGCCGCTGTTTGGTGGACGGCGTGAAAATGCCCTGCTCGATTGCTTTCAGAATGTTTCCAATGGAGGACTCGGTTTCCGCAAGCTGTGAGCGAAGCGCAGGGGTTATTGTGTCTTCCTGCTCCTGCATAACAAGAATTGCGTCAATGAGCCTGTTAATCTTTTCCTCATCCATGACGCGCTGCATGGTCAAACGGACAACGACACGTTCAATCCAGTCCTTGCGGACTGCTTTTTATCGCAGCCCTTCCGTCGCTTTGCTCCGCTGCATTTGTAATAATAGTGCATAGCGCCGGTATGGCTCGTGCCGCTTTCGCCGACCATCATGCGTTCACACTTGCCGCAGAACAGAAATGTCCCTTCCGGCACGAAGCCCCGCCTCGCGGCGCCGCAATGATGTCAGGTATTTTTCGTTTCGTTTTCCTTGTCCGGCGTTGCCCGATATGCGTGATCCTCCACATATATCATCATGCGGTTGCGCAGTACCATATAGAAAATTATGGCAAGCATACTGCCGATTGTACCCAGAAGCGGATATGCATCGCTTCCTCGTAATTTCAGCGCTGTCCATATTATAATACCTATCCACGCCACAATGCACAGGGCGATAGTTGAGATATGTTCGTGCAACCATTTCTTCTTAAAAAACGCTATCTTTTCTTTCAGCGTAAAAGCGCTGTTGTCGAGCGCCGCCGCGAGGTTCTTGTCGGCGGCCTTCTGGAACTCCTCCGCTGTGAGTCGTTCTCCGCTTATAAGCTCGTTCATGCTTACACCGAATTCTTTCGACAGCAGCGACAGCATTTCAACATCGGGCATATAGTTGCCGTTCTCCCAGCGGGATACCGTCTTGTTGGTCACGCCGAGCTTTTTCCCGAGCTGCTCCTGCGTCATACGTTTCTCTTTCCGCAACGCGGCGATAAATTTTCCTGTTTTTATTTGATCCATTTCTCATATCCCTCCGAAGGAAAGTATAGCAGGATTTCCGTAAAATGTCTTCCCCACAAACAGCGAATGCGCCATTCCAGTTGCACGCGCGCAGGTGTTTCTTCTCAGTTCATTCAGTCTTCGTGTTTTTTTCCTTAAAGCTGCCGAAAGGCGGGCCTGCGCATTACAGCAAAAAAATGACGCTCATAGCGCAAATAACATAATTGCGAAAAAATCGATCAGATGCTATGATTCTTGTGTATGCCTGCGCCCCCGGTTCCGGACTGAATATGAGCGTCATAGCGGCAACACCTGTCACGGCGCTGTTTCTGAATGTAACGCGCATTCTGAACGTGTGCCCGTCCGCCTGCTCGCACCACAGCCGAATCATCCGGAACCTCCTCGGCGAGCTTGCCGGAAAAAGTCTGCGGTTGAGCGAAAAGCTCACGCATATGGGGCAGCGTACCACGCGCGCAAAGATCATGTCCTACCTTTCCGCAGAAGCGCAGCGGCTCGGAACCTACGAATTTGACGTTCCGTTTTCCAGGCAGCAGCTTGCGGATTATCTCGGCGTCGAGCGCAGCGGACTGTCGCTGGAGCTCGGAAAGATGAAAAAGGACGGACTGCTCGAGTATCACAGGAGCCATTTCGTCCTGACGGTATAACGGCTCAGCTCCATGAAAGCGCCCTGTTTGCCGCATGGTGCATCCGCCGGAACGTGCGCCGGTTCATACATCCTGCTGTAAAAGCCGGATGCTCCCCCGGCGGAGCTCTAAGCGGCCCTCGCGCTGCATGGAGCCGAGCAGGCGCGAAAGCGCGCTGCGGTTCATACCAAGATAGCGGGCCATCTGCTCCCGCGTCATTCCGGCGCAGACGGTTTCGCCGGTTTTTCCCGCCTCCTGCCGCAGATACGCTTCCAGTCTCGTCCGCCCGTCCGGGATGGACAGGAGGCGGATATGGCCCTGCAGCGCCCAGTATTTCTCCGAAACCTCACCAAGCAGATTGGACAGCAGCCTTGTGCAGTCGCTTCCGCCATCCTCCGCGCAGCAGCGGAGCAGCGCGTCCAGTGACAAAAACAGGATTTTGGCCGGCTTTGCCGTGCGAAGCTCCACCGGGCTGCCGACCGTCCGTGCCGACATCAGAACCTCCCCGAACAGGCCGCCCGCCTCGTGGACGGCAGAAAGGCTCTCCTGTCCGTCGGACGTATACCGCCATGCCTCCACGCGCCCGGACAGCACGATCCCTGCATGGTCGACCCGCTCGCCCATGCCCCAGATGACGCTGTTTTTTCCAAAGCAGGCCGTGCGGGCCGCAAGCTTTTGCAGAAGCCCGTCCAGCCGCTCCGCGGGAAGCCCCGCGAAAAGCCGGGTTTGCAGCAGGAGCTTTTTCTCTTCGTCTGTCAGCATTTTTCCTCCTTTTCGTTGCCGCTGCAACGAATTTTCCGGATGATACTGCTATAATGGCAGCAAACTACAAGCCCGGAGGATTTTTTATGAAAAAAACAACATGGATCGCGCGGACGGCAGTCTGCCTTGCGCTTCTGCTCGCCGTCCAGTTCTTTACCAAAAGCCTCGGCCAGCTGGTGACCGGCTCGTGCGTCAATCTGGTGCTGGCCGTCGCGGCGCTCATCGGCGGCGTCTGGTCCGGCGTGACGGTCGCGGTCATTTCGCCGTTCTGCGCCTATCTGCTCGGCATCGGCCCTGCATTTTTGCCGATGGTGCCGTGCGTTTCGCTGGGCAACGCCGTCTACGCCGTCCTGTTCGGTCTGCTCGCCGGCAAGTTCCTGCAAAAAAAGAAGCTGCCCGCCGCATACGGCAGCATGGTACTGGCCGCCGCGGCAAAGTTCGTGACGCTGTATCTCGTCCTCGTCCGGCTGGTAGCCCCGGCTGTCGTCCCGGCGGCGAAGCTCAGCACCGTCACAGCGGCTTTTACCTGGCCGCAGCTCCTCACCGCCGTAATCGGCGGCGTGCTGGCCTGCCTGATTGCGCCGGTCCTCTGCCGCGCGCTCGGCAAAAGAGACAGCTGACCGGACGCTTTGCGGCACCTGTCAACGGAAGCACCGCCCGCAGCGGTGCTTCCGTTTTTTGTCCGGCCCGTCAATCCGCGAACAGCTCTTTCGTTTTTTCTGCGATGGCCTGCGCCAGCCGCAGGTGACTTTCTCTGGTGATATGGACGCCGTCGGCTCCGGCCTCCGCGTAGTCCTTCCGCGGCAAGGAAGCTGCATCCGCACTGCTCCGCAACGGCGCTGTAATACTTCCGGAACAGCAGGCTCTGCTCATGTGCATACGGACAGTCAAAGACCTGAATCAAGGCCCCATGTGTTGGAATCGCCGCAGCATAAGATATGTTTCATTGTAATCCTCCTTGTCAGCTGACGCTATGGTCATGCCATGCAAGCCTGAACGCCCGCGGCCGGAGTATCGCGGGCGCGGGGGCTATGCGCGCTTCCGGCGGTACTCCGTCGGAAGCTCTCCGTAGGTCTCCTTGAAGGCCGCGGCAAAGCGGCTCTGGCTCTCGTAGCCGACGGCCTGCGCGATGGCGGCGATGTCGTTCTGCGTTTTTAACAGCAGTGACGCCGCTTCCTCCATCCGGTGCTTTTTCATGTGCGCGGCGATGGTTTCGCCGTAGACCTGCTTGAAGCAGCGCTTGAGCGTCGTCGTGTTCATGAGATACTTGTGCGACAGCTCCTCGATGGTGATGCGCTCGGCCAGATTGTTTGTCAGCTCGTCGTGGACGTGGCGGATGATCTGCTCCTGCGAGGCCTGATAGTCGACGGTCTGCTCCGGGCAGGCGATCTGCATGACCTGCTCGACGATCTCGTGCAGGAGCTTGATCTGCACGGTGTCGCCCGCCCTGTAATAGACCTCCTTGCCGCAGCGGCGGCTGCCGATCAGTCCGCTCTGCGTCAGCGAACGCAGATGGTGCGAGACTGCGGGGCTCGACATGTCGAGCAGCGCCGCGATATTGATGACGCACTCCTCCCGGTGGCTGAGCAGCCAGAAGATGCGCACCCGGGTCGGGTCGCTCAGCTGCTTGAAAATGTCGCATACCGCGCCGAAGTGCTCCACATTTTTCAGCTCCCGGTACAGCTCCTCCGTGTGTCCGTACGCACCGTGGTCGTGCGGAAGGGAAAACTCCGCCATTCGTCCCATCTCCTTTATCCGTTTTGGAAATTCCGTTCGCCCGTTTGGAAGCACACGCCGCAAAGAGCTTGATTTCCGGCGTTTTTCTCAGTATACTGCGGATATAATGATTAAGCAAGCGTTTAATTCAAAATTTCAAACGGAGGGAACAATCATGAAAAAGACATATCAGATCGAAGTCGACTGCGCGAACTGCGCGAACCTGATGGAGGAAGCCGCGAAGAAGACCGAGGGCGTTGCCAATGCGACCGTCAATTTCATGACGCAGAAGATGATCGTGGAATTCGCCGAGGGCGCGGATGAGAAGAAGACCATGAAGACTGTTCTCAAGGCCTGCAAAAAGGTCGAGCCGGACTGCGAGATCGAGCTTTGAGTCCAAGCCGCTGCTCCGGCAGCGCAGAACGGGAGTGTTTGCTATGACAAAGAAGCAGAAAAAGATGCTCGTGCGCATCCTCATCACGGCCGTGATGCTCATTGCGCTGAACTTCATCCCCATCACCGGCGTTTGGCAGCTGCTTGCCTATGTGGCCGCGTATCTGGTCATCGGCTATGATATCCTGCGCAAGGCCGGCAAGGGCATTCTCAACGGCCGCGCGTTTGACGAGAATTTCCTTATGGCGCTGGCCACGCTCGGCGCGTTCTTCCTCGCCATCTGGACGAAGAGCGGCGACTATGTCGAGGGCATCGCCGTTATGCTGTTCTACCAGATCGGCGAGCTGTTCCAGAGCTACGCCGTCGGCAAGAGCCGGAAGAATATCTCCGCGCTGATGGACATTCGCCCGGATTACGCGAACATCGAAGCTGACGGCCAGCTGACGCAGGTCGATCCGGACGAGGTTGCGGTCGGCAGCATCATCGTCGTCCAGCCGGGCGAAAAGGTTCCGCTCGACGGCGTGGTCGTCGAGGGCGCCGCCAGTCTCAACACCAGCGCGCTGACCGGCGAGAGCCTGCCGCGCGACGTCAAGGAGGGTGACGAGATCATCAGCGGCTGCATCGACATGTCCGGCGTTTTGAAGATCCGCACAACGAAGGCGTTCGGCGAGTCCACCGTGTCGAAGATCCTCGACCTGGTCGAGAACGCGAGCTCCCGCAAATCGCGCTCCGAAGCATTCATCTCCCGCTTTGCCAAGGTCTATACGCCCGCCGTGTGCGCCGCGGCGCTGGCGCTGGCCGTGCTGGTCCCGCTGGGCCGTATGCTCGCGGGGCTTGACGCGGGCTGGACGGACTGGGTCTACCGCGCACTGTCGTTCCTAGTCGTCAGCTGCCCGTGCGCGCTGGTCATCAGCATTCCGCTGAGCTTCTTCGCCGGTATCGGCGGCGCGAGCAGGGAGGGCGTTCTTATCAAGGGCTCGAATTATCTCGAGGCCCTGTCCGAGGCGAAGATCGTCGTGTTCGACAAGACCGGCACGCTGACGCAGGGCGTGTTTGAGGTCACGGCCGTCCACCACAACCCGATGGACGAGGCGCAGCTGCTGGAATACGCGGCGCTGGCCGAATGCGCCTCCTCGCACCCCATCAGCAAAAGCCTGCAGAAGGCTTATGGAAAAGAGATCGACCGCAGCCGCGTGACGGACATTGAAGAGCTCAGCGGCCACGGCATCACCGCCACGGTCGACGGGCATGCAGTCGCCGCGGGCAACAGCAAACTCATGAAAAAGCTGGGCATCGAATACCATGACTGCCACAGCACCGGCACGATCATCCATATGGCCGTCGACGGGCAGTATGCGGGCCACATCGTCATTTCCGACATCGTCAAGCCGCACTCGAAGGAGGCGCTTGAACAGCTGAAGCGCGCGGGCGTCCGGAAGACCGTCATGCTGACGGGCGACGCGAAGCGCGTGGCCGACAGCGTGGCCGCCGGGCTCGGCGTCGACGAGGTACGCAGCGAGCTTCTGCCGGGCGACAAGGTCGCGGAGGTCGAGAAGCTGCTGGCCGCGAAGGGCAAGAACGAAATGCTGGCCTTCGTCGGCGACGGCATCAACGACGCGCCCGTCCTCACGCGGGCAGACATCGGCATCGCCATGGGCGCGATGGGCTCCGACGCCGCCATCGAGGCCGCCGACATCGTCCTCATGGACGACGATCCGCTGCAAATCGCCAAGGCCATTCAGATTTCCCGCAAGTGCATCGGCATCGTCCGGCAGAACATTGTGTTCTCGCTGGTCGTGAAATTTGGCTGCCTCGCGCTCGTCGCGTTCGGCGCAGCAAACATGTGGGCCGCCATCTTTGCCGACGTCGGCGTGATGGTTCTGGCCGTTCTGAACGCGATTCGCGCACTGAACTATAAAAACTGAGACGCAAGCTCTGCACAGCACAGGAGCAAACTCCAGTGCCTGTTGCGGCCAAAGCGGCGGGTCCGGTCTGTCCGGGCCCGCCGCTTGCGTGCTTTATGCGATTTTCCTGCATGCGCTCACTGCCGCCGCAGCGCCTGCATGCACTGCAGGACGCGCCCGGCAAGCAGGCGCTGCGCACCGCGGTTCAGATGGATGCCGTCGATGGTCAGCTCCTGCGGCGCATACGCCCGGTACAGAGGCTCCATATCGTTGAAGACCGCGCCCGTCTCGGCGGCAATGCGGCGCAGGGCCGCGTTGAATGCGAGGCGGTCGTCCTCGCGGTAAAGGATCCGGTGCGCCGGGAAATCGTGCGCGATCGCCGCCGCGTCCACCGGCGGGATGGAGCTGATAATCACGCGGCTGCCGCCCGCCTGCAGCGCCGAAACGAGAAACCGGACGTTTTTCTCATATTCCGGCAGGCCGGTGTGCAGCACGTTCGGCACGTCCAGCGTCCGGCGGCAGTCATTCGTGCCGATCATGATATGCGCCAGCTGCGCGTGCGCGCGGGCAATATCCGGATACATGGCTGCGAGCAGGTCGCCCGATTTCTGTCCGGAGACGGAAAAGTCATGAAACACCGCCGGATACCCGCGCAGCGCCTCGCGCAGAATATGCCAGAAGCTCAGACGCCAGCTGCTGATCGAATCGCCGAGGATGCTGATCCCGCACGGCTCGCGCCAGAGCGCCGCATCGAGCGGCTGCTCTGCCAAAACCGCAGCCGCGTCCTCCCGGTTCTGCCGGAGCAGCTCCGCGTCCTGCGCGCAGAGCGCGTCCGCGGGCAGCCGGTAGACGGCCGCCATGACGCCGGGCTCCGGCTGCCTGCCATTCCAGAAGCCGAGCGATTTGTGCCCCTGAAAGTCGTAGCTGCCAAGCTGCGCCGCCATTTCTTCCCTTGTCGTATCCATATGCCGCAATGCCCTTTCCGACCGGCGCACGCCGGTTTTTTTGTTCAGTAAAGCACACCCGCGCCGCGTTTGCAATATTCCTTTTTTAATCTGCCGTCCGATTCCGGATGCAATGTTTTCGATTTTGTCAATTTACGATTCCGCAGATTTCCCTTATAATAATGTCAATCGACAGGGGGATCACATATGTACGGAAAAAGCCTATCGGCTCTGCGGCGTCTGGCCGCATACGCGCTTCCGGCGCTGCTTGTATTGATTATATTCTTTTTCAGCATCACGCATGTGCACCGCACCATGCGGCAGGAGGCAGCGCGCCGCAGCCAGGATACCACAGCCTTTCTGACAGACTATCTGGAAAGTCAGCTTATCAATACGGAATCCACAGCCAGTGCCTACCTGAGCAGCCGTCTGCCGATCCAGCTGAGCGGCCTTCCGGAGGAGCATGCCGCGGACGACGATGTGCGGCACAGCGCCTACGCGCTGTCGGCGGATATCATGACCTTCTGCAACCGGAACAATCTGGCAAAGGATCTTCTGTTCTACTTTCCGAAGCTCAACCGGATCGTCGGAAAAAACGGCTATCTGACGCCGTATCAATATTATAAGAGCCTGTATCCGCAGGACACGGGCAATGCTGCCGGGTATCTGGACTGGATGGAGCAGACACTCGGCCGCACGGGCGTTCAGTTTCTGACATACTGCGACGCGGCGACCGGGACGGTCTCCGCCTATCATTTTCAGAGCATCCCGGTCAACGCCGCGGCGGCGGACTGCGACCGCGTGCTGCTTCTGATGATCGACGAGCAGGCGGTACAGACGGCCGTTATGGAGCTTGCCAGATCGATGGATCTGCACTCTCTCGAGCTTCTGACGGACAGCGGCCTGCCCTACTGCGTCTGGCAGCGCGGCGCGGACGAAACGCAGGGCGCCGCAATCCGCGCCTCGACGGAGTCGACCGTGTGGCGGATGCGCGTGGAGATCAGCCAGACGCTCAGCAGCGCCTATGGCGCGGTCTATACGCTTGAACGGACGCTGCTGATCTGTCTGCTCGCGTCGGCGGCGCTCGCACTGCTGGTGAGCGCGTACTTTTTCATCCGCAATTCGCGCAGTCTTCAGAAAATCCGTTCCATCCTTCCGGCGGAGGATGCGCCGTATCACACAACGGACTTTGAGTGGATTGCGGAGAAGGTCGATCAGCTCTATCAGGAAAACATCCACCAGATCGAAGAGATCGATCTGCAGAACGAAATGCTCGCGCATGCGCTGCTGCGGAGCCTGCTCGATCAGAACGTCAGCCATTTCAGCCAGG
>CADBOK010000025.1 GCA_902796245.1 Oscillospiraceae bacterium
CCATCACCTTCCTCGACACGCCGGGCCACGCGGCCTTTACCGAGATGCGCGCGCGCGGCGCCATGTGCACCGATATCGCCATTCTCGTCGTCGCCGCAGACGACGGCATCATGCCGCAGACCATCGAGGCCATCAACCATGCCAAGGCCGCGAAGATCCCCATCATCGTGGCCGTCAACAAGATGGATAAGCACGGCGCGAACCCCGACCGCATCCTGACCCAGCTGACCGAGCACGGTCTGACGCCGTCTGAATGGGGCGGCGAGACGGAGGTCTGCAAGATCTCCGCCAAGACGGGCGCCGGCATCGACGAGCTGCTCGAAACGGTCATCCTGACCGCCGAAATGGAAGAGCTCAAGGCCAACCCGAACCGCGCGGGCAAGGGCTGCGTTCTCGAAGCGCGTCTGGACAAGAACCGCGGCCCGATTGCAACGCTGCTTGTCCAGAACGGTACGCTCCGCCAGTCCGACCTCATCATCGCGGGCACGGCCGTGGGCCGCGTGCGCGTCATGACGAATGACAAGGGCGCGCAGGTCAAGGAAGCGGGCCCGTCTGTCCCGGTCGAGATCACCGGCCTTGCCGAGGTCCCGTCCCCCGGCGACGAATTCAGCGTCGTCTCCGACGAGCGCATGGCGCGTCAGCTCGTCGAGCAGCGCAAGCAGAAGATCAAGGACGACGCCAACAAGCTCAACCAGAAGGTCACGCTCGAGAGCCTCTTCTCCAAGCTGCAGGAAGGCGAAATGAAGGAGCTGAACCTCATCGTCAAGGCAGACGTGCAGGGCTCGGCGGAAGCCGTCAAGGCCTCGCTCGAAAAGCTGTCGAACGAGGAGGTCCGCGTGCGCGTCATCCATGCGGGCGTCGGCGCGATCAACGAGTCTGATATCCTGCTGGCGTCGACATCCAACGCCATCGTCATCGGCTTCAACGTCCGCCCGAACGAGCTGGCGCAGGCCGCCGCGAAGCGCGACAAGGTCGACATGCGCATGTACCGCGTCATCTATGACGCCATCAACGAGATCACCGACGCCATGAAGGGCATGCTCGCGCCCAAGTTCCGCGAGGCCATTATCGGCAACGCCGAGGTCCGGCAGACCTACAAGGTTTCCGCCATCGGCACCATCGCGGGCTGCTATGTCAAGGACGGCAAGATTACGCGCGACGCATCTGTCCGCGTCCTGCGCGATAATATCGTCATCCACGAAGGAAAGCTCGGCTCTTTGCAGCGCTTCAAGGACGCGGTCAAGGAGGTCGCGGCCGGCTACGAATGCGGCATGTCGATCGAGAAGTTCAACGACATCAAGGAAGGCGACATTTTCGAGTGCTTCGTCATGGAGCAGATCAAGGAGTAACACAGGCTGGCCAGCGCCGAAAGCCGGCGCTGGCCGCCCCGGTTTTTTGTAAGGAGGGCCTATGGCTTCCAATCGAATCGGCCGGATCAATGAGGAGATCCAGCGGGAGCTGGCGGAGCTGATCCGCTCTTTAAAGGACCCGCGGGTGCAGACCATGATCTCCATCACGCGCGTGGACACCACGCCCGATCTGCGCTACAGTAAAATTTATGTGAGCGTGCTGGAAGAGGCCCGGTCGCAGGACGCGCTGCGCGGCTTGAAGTCCGCAGGCGGCTGGCTGCGGCGCGAGCTCGGCAGCCGGCTGCAGCTGCGCTACACGCCGGAGCTTGTCTTCACGCTCGACGATTCTCTCAAATACGGCGCGCATATGTTCGATCTTCTCGAGAAGCTCGAACGGCAGGAGGCCGCGCGGGAGGCGGAAAAGGCCGATGACGAGGGCTGAATTCTGCGCGTTTGTGCGCATACATGACAACTTTGTCATTCTGACCCACCGCCGTCCGGACGGCGACACCATCGGCTGCGCGAGTGCGCTGTGCCTCGGCCTGCGGCAGCTCGGCAAGACGGCGTTCGTGCTGAAAAACGAACAGTTTACGCCGCGCTTCCAGCCGTTTCTGGACGGGCTCGTCTGCGAGACGCTGCCTGTGGATGTGACGGTTATTTCGACGGATATCGCGTCCGAGGGGCTTTTGTCCTTCGACGCCGTGCGCATGGACCTCACGCCCGTCTGCGCGGTCGACCATCACGGCAGCAATTCCCTTGCCTGCCCGAAGCTCGTCGAGGCGGACAAGGCCGCCTGCGGCGAGATCGTGCATGCGATTTTGCAGGAGCTTGGCGTGCGCGTTACAAAACGGATCGCCGAGTGTCTGTATGTCGCGGTCTCGACCGATACGGGCTGCTTCAAATTTTCCAACACCAGCGCCAACACCCACCGCACAGCGGCTGCGCTGATCGAAGCGGGCGCGGACGTGTATTCCATCAACAAGGTTTTTTTCGACACCAAGAGCTTTTCCCGCCTCCGGCTGGAGGCAAAGCTCACGGACACGATGGAGTTTTACGCGGACAGAGCCGTCGGCGTGTGCGTCATGCCCAAAAGCCTGCTTGCGGAATTCTCCGTCACGGAGGACGATCTGGACTCGATCTCCGGCTTTGCCCGCAGCATCGAGGGGGTAAAGATCGGCGTCATGATCCGCGAGGTCGAAGACGGCCTCGGCAAGATCAGCCTGCGCACGGAAGCGCCGTACGACGCGGCGAAGATCTGCGGCCTGCTCGGCGGCGGCGGACACGCCGCGGCTGCGGGGGCCAGCGTCCCCGGCGGCATTGCGGGCGCGAAAACAGCCATTTTGCAGGCACTGCGCGACAGCGGCGTCACACTTTAAAGGAGCCCCTATGGCAAACGGAATCCTTGTGATCGACAAGAGCGCCGGATGGACGAGTCAGGACGTTGCGGCCAAGCTGCGCGGCGTGTTTCATGAACGCCGTGTCGGCCATGGCGGTACGCTCGACCCGATGGCTACCGGCGTTCTGCCCATTTTTATCGGCCGCGCGACAAGAGCGGCGGAATTTCTGGAATCGGCGGAAAAGGAATACGTCGCGGGCCTGCGCCTCGGCGTCGTGACCGACACGCAGGACACGAGCGGGAATATTCTCGAAACGCACCCCGTGGCCGTCACGCGGGAAGAGGTACAGGCTGCGCTCCGGCAGTTTCTCGGCCCCATCGAGCAGATCCCGCCCATGTACTCCGCCATCAAAATAAACGGACAGAAGCTCTATGAGCTGGCCCGCAGGGGTCAGGAGGTCGAGCGGAAGCCCCGCAGCATCACCATCCATGAGCTGGAGCTGCTGGAGGGCGCGGACGCGGACTATCTTCTGCGCGTCCGCTGCTCCAAGGGGACATACGTGCGCACGCTCTGCCACGATCTGGGCCGTGCGCTCGGCTGCGGCGGGTGCATGTCGTCCCTGCGCCGGACGCGCGCCGGGAGCTTTACGCTCTCGCAGGCCGTCACGATGCAGCAGGTGCTGAACTTTGCGGCGGAGCAGGCTCCGCAGGCGCTTCTCATGCCCGTCGACGCTGTTTTTTCGATGCATCCGCCGCTCATCGTTACGATGGGGCAGGCTGCGAAGCTCAAAAACGGCGCGCAGATCAAGGACTGGCAGTTCAGGCCCGGCACATACCGCGTCTATGCTGAGGACGGCGAATTTCTGCTGCTCGGCCGCGTGGAAAACGGAGGACTTACCACCATCAAAAGCTTTTTCGAGGTGAACACACGTGCAACATGACCGCGTTCTGGCGCTGGGCTTTTTTGACGGCATCCATCTGGGCCATGCCGCGCTTCTGAACAAAACGCGCGAGCGCGCGCAGGCGCTGGGCCTTACCCCGGCGGCCATGAGCTTTGACACGCATCCGGATACGCTCGTGTTCGGGACGCGCGTGCCGCTTCTCAATACCATGGCCGAGCGCGAGCTTCTCATGCGCAGGCTCTGCGGCATCGAAGAGGTCATTTTCGCGCACTTTGACGAGGCGATGATGCACATGCCGTGGGAGGTCTTTGTCGAAGACTATCTCGTCCGGCAGCTGCATGCCCGCCATGTGGTCTGCGGACACGACTTTCACTTTGGCGACCGGGGACAGGGAAACCCGGAGCGGCTGCGCGAGAAATGCCGTGCGCTCGGCGTCGGCTGCGACGTCATCCCAGAGATCCGGCTGGACGGGCAGTGCGTCAGCTCGACAGCTATCCGCGCGCTTCTGCGCTCCGGCGACTGTAAGATTGCCGCGCGGCTGCTCGGCCACGGCCAGCTCGTGACCGGCACTGTGCAGAAGGGCGCTGGCCGGGGCGCGGGTCTCGGCTTCCCGACGGCCAATCTGCCGTTTTCCCCGGACGTGCTTGTCCCCGCCTTCGGCGTCTACCGCGCGGAGGCGGAGCTTGACGGCAGGCGCTATCCCGCCTGCGTCAACATCGGCGTCCATCCGACGCTCGGCGCCCTGCCTGCGCCGGTGCTGGAGGCCAATCTGATCGGCTTCTCCGGCAATTTATACGGAAAGGAGCTTGCGGTCTGGCTGGAGGATCATCTGCGCGGCGAACTGCGGTTCGAGAGCCTCGAAGCGCTCCGCGCCCGCGTGCTGTACGACCGGCAGCTGGTCGCAGACTTTTATCAGACATGAAGTTCGAACGCATCGGCGCTTCCCACCCGCTGTTTGAAGCGTCGTTCGCCCTTTACGAAGCCAGCTTCCCGCCCAACGAGCGGCGCACGCGGGAGGATCATCTGCGTGCAATGCAGGACGCAGACTTTTCCCCGCTCGGCGCGGTCGAAGCGGGAAACCTGCTGGCAGACGTGTTTTTGTGGGAAACGGAGAATTTCTCCTATCTCGAGCATTTTGCCGTCCAGCCGTCCCTGCGCGGGCATGGCTGCGGCACGGAGCTGCTGCGGCAGCTGCTGGGGCGGGACAAGCCGTTGATTCTGGAGATCGAGCCGCCGGAGGACGCGCGCACCTGCCGCCGCAAGCGCTTTTACGAGCGGAACGGCCTGCGGGCGCAGCCGTTCCGGCATGTGCAGCTCCCGTTTCAGGGCGAAAGCCCCATCGTCCCGCTCGTCATCATGGCAGACCGGGATCTCACCGCGCAGCAGTGCCGCGCATTCCAGCAATATCTGCTGGATCGTGTCGTCCGGTACACGCAATACCGGAAAACGCTTGACATTGCTGATATAATTGGAATATAATACACATCGTATCATTGCCGGAGGGAGGTGTGCGCGATGGCGGAGGGCGTGAAGATCGCCGCGCGGAACCAGAAAGCGTTCCACGAATATTTTATCGATGAAAAATTCGAGGCCGGCATCGAGCTCACCGGTACCGAGGTCAAATCCATCCGCCTCGGCACGCTCAGTCTGAAGGAAGCCTGGTGCCAGATCAAGGACGGCCAGCTTTTTATCCGGCAGATGCACATCGCGCCCTATGAGCAGGGCAACATCTTCAACAAAGACCCGCTTCGCCCGCGCAGGCTGCTCATGCACAAGCGTGAGATCATGCGGCTGTACGGCAAGGTGAAGCAGGACGGATATGCGCTGATCCCGCTGAGCGTCTATTTCCGCGGCAGTCTCGTCAAGGTCGAGGTCGCGCTCGCAAGAGGCAAAAAACTCTACGACAAGCGTGACGACGCCGCAAAGAAGGACGCCAAGCGCCAGATCGACCGCGCAATGAAAGGACGGTAATCCCATGGAAAATCCCATCATGACCATCACAATGGCAGACGGCGGCAAGATCGTCTGCGAGCTCTACCCCGAAAAGGCCCCGCAGAGCGTGTACAACATGATCTCCCTTGCCAACAAGGGCTTTTACGACGGTCTGATCTTCCACCGCGTCATCTCCGGCTTCATGATCCAGGGCGGCTGCCCCAAGGGTACCGGCACCGGCGGCCCCGGCTACTGCATCAAGGGCGAGTTCAAGCTGAACGGCGTGAAGAACAACCTCAGCCACAAGCGCGGCGTTCTGTCCATGGCCCGCGCGCAGGCAGCCAACTCCGCCGGCAGCCAGTTCTTCATCATGCATGAAAACGGCGAATTCCTCGACGGCCAGTACGCGGCCTTCGGCAAGGTGCTCGAGGGCATGGATGTCGTCGACAAGATTGCCGCTGTGAAGACCGACGGGAACGACCGTCCGCTCACCGAGCAGAAGATCGCCTCCATCCGCGTCGATACGAAGGGCGAGGACTACCCCGAGCCCAACAAGCTCCGCGACCCCTACGGACGCGGATGACTGCGGCCGTCATCACCGGCGCATCCGCCGGACTCGGCGCGGAGTTCACGCGCCAGCTTGTGCGGGAATTCCCGGAGATCGAGGAATTCTGGCTCATCGCCCGCCGCGTGGGCAAGCTCGAAGAACTGGCCCAGCAGTTCCCGGAAAAGAAATTCGTCTGCATGGGCCTGAACCTGCTCGACCCCAAAAGCTTCCGCTATCTCGGCGAAAAGCTGGCTGAGCAGAAGGCCGATGTGCGCGTGCTCGTCAATAACGCGGGCTGCGGCACGACGGGCAATATCGGCTTCGCTGCGTCCTCAGCAGACATCATGCGTGTAGTCGACCTCAATGTCCGCGCGCTCACCATGGTCACGCAGACCGTCGTGCCGTTTATGACGCGCGGCGCGAAGATCATCAACGTGTCGTCCATCGCAGCCTTCTGCCCCACGCCCCGCATGACGGTCTACAGCGCCTCCAAGGCGTATGTCTCCGCTTTCACCGGCGGCATCGCCGACGAGCTGCGGCCCAAGGGCATTTCCGTCACCGCCGTCTGCCCCGGCCCCATGCGAACCGAGTTCTTCGACGCCGCGGGCGACCATGACCTGTTCGGCAACATCCCATGGTGCGACCCGGTTAAGGTCGTCGCTGGGACGCTCCGGGCGGCAAAAAAGGGCCGGACGTTCTACACGCCGACCGCATTTAATAAGTTCTATCGCTTCGTGGCCAAACTCCTGCCCATGAAGTGGATGATAAAAGCAACAAGAGTTTAATTCAGGTTTCCAGCAATCCGCAGCGGCTTTCCGCTGCCATATGGGGCTGCACTGGTTTCGACGGGGGCAGTGAGGCTGGATAAGCGGGCGGAGGCGCCTGGCCTCCATAAAACGGGCAATTTTTCTAAA
>CADBOK010000026.1 GCA_902796245.1 Oscillospiraceae bacterium
GGCTCCGATGTGCCGTTCTGCGTCATGGGCGGCACAGCGCTGGTTGAAGGACGCGGCGAGCTTCTGACGCGGCTTCCGCCTGCACCGGAGATGTTCCTTGTAATCTGCAAGCCGGACTTCTCCGTCTCCACGCCGGAGCTGTATCAGGCGCTTGATGAGACGTTCATCGAAAAGCGGCCCGATCAGAAGGCCATGCAGCTGAACCTCCAGAAGGGCGATCTGCTCGGCATCGGCGGCAGCATGTGCAACGTGTTTGAGCCCGTCGTCATGCAGAAGCATTTCGACATCAATTATATCCGCTCCATGATGTACACCTACGGCGCGTACGGCGCGCAGATGACCGGGTCCGGCTCCGCCGTGTTCGGCATCTACGATTCGTTTGAATACGCGACCGTCGCCTGCACGATGCTCAAGGACAAATACAGCCAGATTTTCCTGGCAAAGACCGTATAAACCTGCAAAACACCGTCTAAACTGTCTGTAAAAGCAGTTTGGACGGTGTTTTTTATGAAAAAACGGATCGTTTCTCTTGTTCTGCTGGGCGTGAGTGTACTTACTGTGACGGCCTGCGCCGTTTTGCAGGCGCAGAGCCAGCGCATGGCGGAAAAGATCATCCGCCTGCACGTCGTGGCGAATTCCGATTCCGACGCGGATCAATCCGTGAAGCTCTGCGTGCGCGATGCGGTACTGCGCGAGGCGCAGCGCACGCTTTCCGGCGCTGCCGACGCGAAGCAGGCGATCCTGGCAGACCTTCCCGCACTCGAGGCCGCGGCAAACGCGGAGCTGCGTCGCCAGGGCTGCGGGGAGACCGCCCGCGTCAGCTTCCGGCGCGAGCTGTTCCCGACGCGCGACTATGACACATTTTCGCTGCCGTCGGGCGTATATCAGTCGCTGCGCGTAACCATCGGGGAAGGCGCGGGGCACAACTGGTGGTGCGTGATCTTCCCGTCGCTCTGCGTCCCGGCCACAACGGACGGCTTCGCCGACGCCGCCGCAGCCGGCGGCTTTACAAACGCCGAGATCAGCCTCATGACCCGCGCAAACGGCGCGTATACGGTCAAATTCCGTTCCCTGGAGCTGCTGCAGGCGCTGAAAAAATACCTGTTCGGGGAATAAGCACTCCAAAAGGCTCCCCTTGGGCTCAAGGGGCCGATTCCCCCTGTCAGGGGGAAATGGCCCGTAGGGCCAAAGGGGGTAGGGGCGCCGTCAGCGAAGCTGACTGAGGGGATTCGAATGTCACAAATTTAAGAGCATTCTGAAATCTGCAACAAATCCCCTCCGTCATTTGCTTCGCAAATGCCACCTCCCCTTCCCGCGCGGGGCGCGGCAAGAGGAGGCTTGGGTGCGTTCTTCAAGGGCTGGCGTTCTCAAACTTCCTGCCCGCCTTCATCCATTCTTCTTCGGCGGCAGGCGGCGCAGAATGAAATACCCGGCAAGCCCGAGTACCAGCACGACCCCTGCGGCAATCACGTCTGCCCAATCGAAGATCTGCGGCCCGGCGATGAAAATCGCTGTCGGACCGTCCGCGCCGCCGATGACCCCGACGGACGCAAAGCCGCGCAGATTCGTGACGGTCTTCAGGAGTCCGAGCAGCAGCGCTAGTACCGCCGCGCCGAGGCAGACGAAGCGCCACGGACTTTTGCGGAACGCATAGTCCGGCAGCTGCGCGGTAAGCTCGGCTGCGGCCTGCTTCGCGGAGCCGAGCGCGGCCAGGATCTCCTCGTCCGTCTGCCCGGCCTCGCGCCGCTCATTGATCGAGCTGCGCAGATCATCCATCACGCGGTCCTTCATGTCCTTCGGCAGTGCCAGCCGCTGCCGGACAGCGCACAGATAGCGTGCAAGCTGTTTTTCATTCATGTCCTGCATCCTCCCCGCAAAATTGATCCACTGCCGTCCGGAATCCGGCCCAGAGGCCGAGACGGCGTTCGTTTTCTTCTCTGCCCTTTTCCGTCGCGGAATAGATCTTCCGCGGGGCCGCGCGCCCGGACTCCTGCCGCCAGACGGCCTCGATCAGCCCGTCGTCCTCCAGCCGGTACAAAATCGGGTAGAGCGTCCCCTCCCGGAGCGTAAACACCCCGCCGGAGCGGCTGCCGAGCTGCGAAATCAGCTCATAGCCGTAGGTCGGCCCGCGGCAGATCGTTTGCAGAACCAGCAGCTCCAATACGCCCTTCTTGAGCTGCTGCAAAAAGCGTTCTTCCATCCGCATGCTCCTTGCATTTCTAATTATTTTGTATTGCTAGGTATAAGATAGCATATTCCATGCACGCTGTCAAGCAGCACGCCACAAAATTCGGAGCACCTCGAAATACGCACAATTTTGGTAACACGCCTTTGACCAGACGCGGGAGCTTCGCGATATAATACGCGGCGGCAATGCCCGTGAAAAACACGACCACCGCGCTGATGGCGGCGATGCGCAGAGAGTTGAAAAGCGAATGCCAGTCCATGAAAGACCTCCTGAAAAACGGGACTCGGTCAGCGAAGCGGCGGCGAAGACCGTCAGCTCGACGGGCTCGGCGGCCTCAACGGGCTGCTCTTCGACAGCGGGCTCTTCGGCCTGTTCGGGCTCCTTCGTTTCCTCGGCAGGAGCAGTCTCCGTGGGGGTGGGCTTCTCAGCCGGAGCGTCGGCAGTCTCGGTCTTGGCCGCGCAGGCCGCAAGGCTCAGCACCATGACCAGAACGAGCAGAAGCGCAAGTAACTTTTTCATGTTGTGTGTTCCTTTCTTACGTGGAAATTTTTATCTGATCGCAATTCTTTTGTGAGAATAACGAGTGGCAACTGTAGGGGCAGATGCCCACATCGGCCCCTACAAAACGCACGTCGCAAAGCCCCCTTTCAGGGGAGGCTTTTTGTGCGCGCCTTCTCCTCGTTTTTTCACTGTACAACCGCGGTGGGTTCTGTTATAATGTAGAAGATTATGATATGATAAAGGGTGACACGCATGAAATTTTTGATCGATCTGATCTCCGAGCAGCTGGCGGGAGCATTTGAGAAGGCCGGGTTTGACGCGGCCTACGGCAAGGCAACGCTTTCCAACCGGCCTGACCTCTGTGAATACCAGTGCAACGGCGCGCTGGCCGCCGCGAAGCAGTACCACAAGGCCCCGATCCAGATTGCGAACGCGGTTCTGGATGCGCTGGGCGAAAACGAGATGTTTTCCAGCGCCGAGGCCGTCATGCCGGGCTTTTTGAATTTAAAGCTCTCCGAGGACTATCTGGCGTCCTATCTGCGCGAGATGGCGCAGACGCCGCATTATGGCGCACAGAATGACCCTGCCGCCTGTACCATCGTGCTGGACTACGGCGGCCCGAACGTGGCAAAGCCGCTGCACGTCGGCCATCTGCGCAGCGCCATCATCGGCGAATCACTCAAGCGCATTTACCGGTTCTTCGGCAATCACGTGATCGGCGATATCCATCTGGGCGACTGGGGTCTGCAGATGGGCCTCATCATGGCGCAGCTGCAGGACGAAAAGCCGGAACTCCCCTACTTTGACCCCGGCTTCACCGGCGAATACCCTGCCGAAGCGCCGTTCACGATCTCCGAGCTTGAGCGCATCTATCCCACCGCCAGCGCCCGCAGCAAGGAGGACGAGGCTTTTGCCGCCCGCGCGCATGAAGAGACGTTCCGCCTGCAGCACGGCGAGCGCGGCGAGCGCGCACTCTGGCAGCACATCCTGCGCGTGTCCGTCGAGGATCTCAAGCGCAACTATGACAATCTCGGCGTGAGCTTCGACGTGTGGCTCGGCGAGAGCGACGCACAGAAGTATATCCCGCAGATGCTCGAAACGGTCAAGTCCAAGGGGCTGTGCGTGGAATCCGAGGGCGCGCTGGTCGTGCCGGTGCAGGAGGAGACAGACGCGAAGGAGGTTCCGCCGTGCATTCTCGTCAAGTCTGACGGCGCGACGCTCTATGCTACGACCGACCTTGCCACCATTGTCCAGCGCGAGCAGGACTATCACCCGCAGAAATATATGTACCTGACCGACAAGCGGCAGAATCTGCACTTTGAGCAGGTCTTCCGCGTGGCGAAGAAGGCCGGACTCGTCGGCGCGGACACGCAGCTCGGGCACATCGGCTTCGGCACGATGAACGGCAAGGACGGCAAGCCCTTCAAGACCCGCGCGGGCGGCGTCATGCGCCTCGAAACGCTCATTGCGGACGTGACGGATTACGTGACCAGCAAAATTAAGGAAAACCAGACCGTTTCCGACGAAGAGCTGCCGCAGACGGCCAAATGCATCGCCATGGCGGCGCTCAAATACGGCGATCTGAGCAACATGCCGACGAAGGATTACGTGTTCGACCTCGACCGCTTCTCGTCGTTCGAGGGCAACACCGGCCCGTATATTCTCTACACCATCGTGCGCATCAAGTCCATTCTGGCGAAATACGGCAAGCCCGTCTCGGGCGCGCAGCTGCTGCCGGCCGAAAGCGCGGAGCAGAAGCAGCTCATGCTCGTGCTCAGCCGCATGGCGGACGCACTGTGGACAGCCTACCGCGATTCCGCGCCGAACGCCGTTTGCGCGTATATCTACGAGCTGGCAACGGCGGCGAACAAGTTCTATCACGACGTGAAAATCCTCACCGAGCCGGACGCGGCCAAACAGGCCAGCTACGCCGCGCTCATCGATCTGACCCGCGGCGTTCTGGAGACATGCATCGATCTGCTCGGCTTCTCCGCGCCGGAGAGAATGTAATCTCCCGCACCGCACTCCGCTGGAGTGCGGTGCATTTTTTGATATAAATAGATAAGGAGCTGCCGCGGCTGCGGCAGCTCCCGTCTTCGCCTCCGGTATCCCGGAGAAAAAGACTTACTTCATGTTGCGCTCGTAGGACTCGATCATTTTCTTGACCATCTGGCCGCCGACGGAGCCGGCTTCGCGGGAGGTCAGGTCGCCGTTGTAGCCGTTCTTCAGGTTGACGCCGACCTCCCTAGGCGTTCTTTTACATATTAAGAATTTTCCACGCCTTAATTTTCGACATTTTTACAATATTTAAAGCGTTTTTAGAACTTTTTATTGATCGATTTTGTTGTAAACGCCTACCTCTGGCTTTTGGGGCAGTGGAAAACTCCGCATAGGCGCTGTTCCCAGCTCTCCAATGAAGCGATAAAAGATGCGAATACTCTGACGGAACGGCTGCTCTCGGTGGATTGTTTTCTGGATGCCTTGCGGCAATTCCTTTGGCCCAACCTCAATGCGCTCAACGAACAGGGATAGCGTTTCTCTGTCCAGCTTTTCAATGTGCGTAAAATGCCGTGCCCGGTCAAAGAAGCGTTGGTAGTTTTCTGTTACCTGCTCTGTTTCGTCTGCCTCCAGCGTTACCAGAAGTCTTTGAAGTCCATCACTTTCCTTTTGAAGCTGGGCGACCATGTCGGTCAGCCGCGCATCATCCAGCTTTCCCTCCGCATTGTCCATGTAGAGTTTGGTGATTACCTTATCAATCGTTTTCAAGCGCGCATTTGCTCGATCCTGCTGAAGCTGGCGGTTTTGCTTTGCTTCGACCGTTTGCGTTTCCCGCAGGACAGCAGCAACAAGCTGCTCAATTTTATCGTCAGTCATGGCGAGTATTTCATTCAAATCACGCCGCACGACCTCCATAAGATCGCTGTAACGGACTCTAACACCCTCACAGGGATCTGCAACATCAGGCCGCTGTTTGGTGCAAGACAAATACCAGTATTTTTCTCGCTCTCCCTTATAAACCGTTCCGCAGGAACAAAGCGAATGTCCGCAGCGTCCACAGACGGCAATACCGGAAAAAATACTTTTGCGCACATGATCGTACTTCTGATAATTTCTTGTGCCTTTTCCGAGATTCAGCATTGCAGAATCAAACGTTTGCTGCGACACAAGCGGCAAATGCGTATCGCGCGTAATCGCCCAATCTTCTTGCGGAACAGAGAGTTTCCTTTCCGAACGGATGCTTGCTTTTTTCGTCTTGCCAAGCAGCGTGTGTCCAAGATAGACCTCGTTTTTGAGGATTCGCTTGACCGTCGTATAATTCCAAAGATCAGACGCACGGCTGGCACCCTCGTCACCAAAGTTATCACGATATAGTACACGATATTTAAGCGGCGGGATAACCCCGTCAGCGTTCAACTCCATTGCAATTTTTCGTGATGAATCACCGGAAGCCGCTGCCGCGAAAATTCTCTGCACAATCGGTGCTGTCATTTCGTCTGGGATGAGCTGATGCACATTTTCCGGATTCTTTTTGTAGCCATACGGCGGACAGGCGCAGTATTGACCGCTTTCGCGTTTATTTTTCAGAACGTTTTTAACCTTACGCGAACCATCGCGCAAGTAGACTTCATTCATGGCAAACTGGAATGGTGCGAAAACGTTCTCCTGTGCCGTGTCAAAACCGTCTGAAATTGTGAAAAAGTGAATACCGCGCTCTGGAAAGTATTCCTCGGCGTAATAGCTCGATTCCCGCATATTTCGTCCAAGTCTGGACAGGTCTACGGTAACGACCGTGTTTGCTTTTTTCTTTTCCAGTGCTGCCAGCATTTTTTTGAATCCGGGTCTTTCAAAATTGCCGCCCGACCATCCATCGTCCTGAAAAAGCTCAGCCAAAAACAAATTATGCTGCGCACAATACTTTCGGATGATATTTGCCTGGTTCTCGATACTTCCGGAAACGGTTTTTCCGACCTCATCTACTGACAAGCGAAGATAGCCAAATACAACAATGAATGTGTTGGTTCTCATGTTTAGCCTCCTTGAACCAACTTCCTGTCATTATTATAACTAATTGGCTTGTAAATGTCAAATTTCTCGTCGCTTTTCGGAGATTCCGAGATTTTCCTCACAATTATTTCCGCAATGCTGCTCTCACCCAGAAAGTGCCTTTGAACGCAGTAAACCGCATTGTCAATCTTAATTTCACGCTGATTCATAGAAAACACCTCCTGCACATATTCTGTACGGTTCTGGAATTTTTTAATCAGAATATGGCACATGAATCAGCTTTATCCAATTTTGCCACACTTCATTTGCGCTTCACCATGAAACGCTTTTTCGTCAAAATTCGCGCGGGATATTCTGCGCGAATCTGCAATAACATCTATCATTTTTTCAAAGGCTTCGCAGACGGCAGCGGGCAAGGCTGCTCCATAGGCTGTTACCTCCCTCCATGCTGATGGCGGGGCGTTCCATTCTGTGACGTATGGCTA
>CADBOK010000027.1 GCA_902796245.1 Oscillospiraceae bacterium
AGCACATAGGCCAGCATCGCGCCGACCAGCACGGCGTTCGCAAAAATCACAGGCAGCGGCACAAGCCAGTCCTTTTTCACCCTTGCGGCAAGCAAACAGCCGAGCAGCGTCCCAGCCGTGCCGATGACGATATCGAGCGCGGAGACGGTCGAAAAAATGTTGGAGATCAGGCAGCCGAGCGTCAGCCCGACGGTCAGGCTCGGCTCCAGCACGACGAGCACGCACAGGCTATCCGCGATGCGGAACTGGATGTTGCCGAAGGCAAACGAGGCAGTCAGGATCGTGATGGCCGCGTAGAGTCCGGCGACGACGCCGTTCAGCGCGATCTGGCGGGCGGTGAGTTTTTTCATGATTTGTTCCTCCTTCTGCAATTGCCGGAGGGATAAAAAAGATGGACGCAGTACGCCCATCTTTTGCTTTTTCCCTAGTTTTATTTTAAGACAGGATGGTCACGAACTGTCTGCACCTGTTTTCGGCGCTATGCAATTGCGGCTGTATTCTACAAAAAAACCGCCTGTTTGTCAACCGAGAATTTTCTGTCCCGCGACGAATTTCGCCGTCAGATTCCGGTCGTCGGCCAGATAGGCCGCGCGCTCGAGCCGGGCGCGGACGGAAAGCGCCTGCGGATGGTCGAGCGATGCGTCGTCGAGCACGACGGCGTCGAATTCATAGCCATCCAGAAAGCTTCCCACGTTTCCGAAGAACGCGCCGCCGCCCATGGTGGCGAGATAAAACGCACGCTCGAACGAAAGCGGCTTTACCGCCTGATCGTATAGCCGCCAGCGGAGCTTGGATGCCTGAATGGCGTGGGTCATGGCGCGCAGCATGCTCTCGTGGCTGCCGCCGGCCACGTCGGTTGCGAGGCCGACGCGCAGGCCGTTATCCAGGAATTTGTTGACCGGCGCGACGCCGGAGGCCAGATTCATGTTCGACTCCGGCGAATGCGCAATGAACACGCCGTTTTTCTTCATCAGCGCCTGCTCGTCCTCGTTCGAGTGGACGCAGTGCGCCATGATGCAGGGATAGCCGCCGCCGAAGAGGCCGAATTGCTCGTATGCGTCGCCGTAATGCTTCGAGCGCGGACACAGCTCCCGGATCCATGCGATCTCGGAGTAGTTTTCCGACAGATGGCTCTGCACGGGCACGTCGTATTTCGCCTGCAGGCGCGCAAGGCCGTACATCAGATCGTCTGTGCAGGACGGAATAAACCGCGGCGTCAGGATGGGCTTTACGTGCGTATAGCGCTCCTTCGTCTCGCAGAGCCAGCGCTCCGTGTCCCGCAGCGCCTGATTCGTCGAGATCTCGCGCAGATAGACCGGCGAATTGCGGTTCATGTTGACCTTGCCGACATAGCACGAAAGTCCGGCATCGTCCAGCTTCTGCATGAGAAGCTCCGTGGCAGGCACGTGGATAGTGGCGAAGATGGCCGCGCGCGTGGTCGTGCTGCGCAGCAGATGCCCGACAAAGCTGCCGTAGGCCCTGTCCGCGTAGTCCAGCTCCTTGTATTTCGACTCCTCCGGGAAGGTATAGGTATTCAGCCATTCCAGCAGCTCCATATCCATACCGAGCCCGCGGAAGGCAAACTGCGGCGCGTGGACATGCAGATCCGTCATGCCCGGCAGGATCAGCCGGTCGCCGTAGTCCAGAACCGGCAGCTGCGCATAGCGCTCCGGCAGCGTCCGGAAGGTGCCTGCGACGCGGCCGTCCTCTACAACGATATAGCTCTGCTCCATCAGGACCAGCTCGTCCATGCTGCGGCTGAAGCAGAGATTTCCCTTTATAACAAATGTCTTCACGATTTTGTGCTCCTTTGCAAAAAACGCCTCATATGCGGCAGATCAGGCGCGGGCCTGCGGCCCTGCTGAAATATCATATCATAATAGCCCGCAGAATTTCCACTTATGTTCTTGGGCGTTCTTCACGAAATCAGCCCGCCTCAATCAAGCAATTATAACAAAGCGCCGAAAAACCTAAAAGTTTTTTAGCCTCTTCTGAAACTTTTTGTGTATTTATGCCCATAAACCCGAAAAAACTGATTGCTTTTTTGCATAGAATCAATTAAAATACAACTATCCGAATTTGCCGCGCGATTTCACGCGGCAGGATTGCGGCATTTGCCGCAAAATTTTTTAGGAGGAACGAACATATGAAAAAGATCATCGCGCTGCTTCTCGCCGTGGTCATGGTCTTCGCTCTGGTAGCCTGCGCTTCCACTGCCAAGACGGAAGAAAAGACCGACGCACCCGCCCCGGCTGAGACCACCAACGAAGAGACCACCGCTCCCGCGGAAGAAACCGACGCTCCGGCTGAGGAAGAAACCGCTGAGCCCGCTGGCGACGCTGTCGGCACCGACATCAAGATCGGCGTCGTTCTGATCGGCGACGAAAACGAAGGCTACACCTACTCCCACATCAAGGGCATCCAGGAAGCCGCCAAGGCTCTGGGCATCAGCGAGAGCAACATCGTCTGGAAATACTCCATCGGCGAAGACGAGACCTGCTATGACGCCTGCGTCGACTGCGTCGATCAGGGCTGCCAGATCGTCATCACCAACTCCTACGGCCATCAGTCCTTCTGCCTGCAGGCTGCTGAGGAATATCCCGATGTGCAGTTTGTTGCAATGACCGGCGATACCGCCAAGGCTTCTGGCCTCGACAACTTCCACAACGCCTTCACCGGCATCTATGAGGCCCGCTACGTCGGCGGCGTCGTCGCCGGTATGAAGCTGCAGGAGCTCATCGACGAAGGCAAGGTCGAAGACAAGAACAAGACGGCTGACGGCAAGATCAAGATCGGCTATGTCGGCGCTTATCCGTACGCAGAGGTCGTTTCCGGCTACACCGCGTTCTTCCTTGGCCTGCAGAGCGTCGTTCCCGATGTTGCCATGCAGGTGCAGTACACCAACTCCTGGTTCAACATCACCGCTGAGAACGAGGCTGCCAAGGCTCTGATCGCTGACGGCTGCATCATCATCAGCCAGCACGCCGACTCCACCGGCGCTCCGTCCGCCTGCCAGGAAGCCCTCGACGCCGGCACGACCGTCTACTGCGTCGGCTACAACGTCGATATGCTCGCAGTCGCTCCGACCGCCGCTCTGACCTCCCCGACCAACGTTTGGGAAGTCTTCTATGAGTATGCGTTCAACGCCGTCATGAACGGCGAGTCCTTCGACACCAACTGGTGCCAGGGCTATGAGGCCGATGCCGTTACCCTCACCCCGCTCGGTGAGTCCTGCGCTCCCGGCACCCAGGAGAAGGTTGACGAGACCATCGCAGCCATCAAGGACGGCAGCCTGCACGTCTTCGATACCAGCAAGTTCACCGTTGGCGGCGAGACCGTTACCGCGGCCTTTGCAACTGACACTGACGGCGACTTCGTGCCCGATGCCGACGAGGCAGTCTTCGACGGCTACTATCACGAGTCCTACTTCCAGTCCGCTCCGTCCTTCCAGCTGAGAATCGACGGCATCACCGAGCTGAACTAAGGCTTGACCCCATACAAAAAGCGGCTGCTTCGGCAGCCGCTTTTTTTCTGTCTGTTTCTTATTTTTTCGTCTGCATGACCAGCAGAATGCCCTGCCCGACCGCGATCTCCGCCTCCGGCGCGTCAAATTCGTTGCTGACGCCAAGCGGGAAACGATTGTCGAGCACGGCGTTTTCCAGCTCGTATTTCACGCCGCGCAGGCACACGCCCGTGCTGGTATCCGAGAGTGAAAACACGGACAAGGCCCAGCCGGAGCGCTTTTTCAGGCGGAACGTTCCGTGCGTCAGGAAGGTGAGCTCCGAATTTTCATCCAGAATGGTCACGGACGCGCCCTGCGCGGCGGCGTTCGCCGCGTTTTGGACATTTGCCAGCGTATGATCCAGCCGCCCGCCCAGCGCGCAGACGAGAACCAGCTCCCGGAAGCCATGCGACAGCGCGTATGTGATCGCGTGGCCGGTATCCGTGTCGTCTTTTTCCGGGATCAATCGTTCAACGGCCACGCCCGGCGCGACTGTGCCGGAATAGGAATCAAAATCGCCGATGAACAGATCCGGCGTCAAGCCGAGCCGCCCGCAATAGGCGTAGCCCCGGTCGCAGGCGATGATAAAATCGCCCGGCCGCCTCTCCGGCGCGGGGCCGAAGACGCCGCCGGAGACGATGATGCAGCGGTTTTCCATAAAATGCTCCTACTTTCTTTTCTGCATGCGCCTGCGCGCGTTCAAAATCATGTCCAAAAGGCTTAGCGTCAGACTCACGCCCGCCGCAATGCCGAGCACGAACGCGCTGACCCGGTAGCCGTAGCGCTGCGCCTGCGCCCAGTCCTGCCGGACGAGCGCGCTCATGGCATAATAGAGCGTCCCGCCGGGCACGAGCGGAATGAGGCCGATGATGAGATACTGCTGCGCGGGCGTTTTCTTTATCCGCGCGCGAGCACCTCCGACCAGATCGCCGTCACGGCGCTGGCCGCGAAGGACTGCAAAAACACGGAGTCCGTCGCCTGCCCTGCCAGCAGATACGTCCCCCAGCACAGCGCGCCGCCCAGCGCTGCCAGCGGCAGCAGCTGTTTGCGCACATTGAAGATCAGCGCGAACCCGGCGGAGCCGAGCAGCGCCGCCAGAAGTCCGATCACGTTCTGCATCCGTCACACCCCCAGTAGCCATCCGGACAGCGCGAAGCCCAATGCCAGCGCCGCTGCCCACAAAACCGTCTCGATCAGGCGCATGACGCCCGAGATTGTATCGCCGATGAAAACGTCCTTGACCGCATTCGTAAACGCGAGGCCGGGGATCAGCAGCATGATATCACCGATGATGATCTTGTCGCCGTGCAGCGCCGGAAGTGCGCGGCAGGCAAGCCCGATCAGACTCCCGACGCAGAAGGCCGCGAGGAAGTTGAACAGCACCTTGTTCTTGCAGATCAGCGGCAGATATGTCTGCAGAAGACACAGCGCCAGCGCAAAGACCGCCGCCGCCAGCCCGTCAAGCCCCGCGCCGCCAAAAAAGACCGTCAGCGCGCCCGCGGCCAGACTGCTGCCCGCGAACAGCTTCCACTGCGCGGGGCGGCAGCCCTTCGCCAGATGCAGCCGGTCGGCCAGCTCCTGCACAGGAAAGGGCTTTTCGCAATAGCTGCGGCTGATGGCGTTGATGGCCTCCAGCTTGCCGAAGTCCGTCACGGCGGATTTTTCGATCCGCCGCGTCTGTGTGACGCTCGTCTCGTCCGGGAAGCACATCGTCAGCACGATGCTGGACGTAATGACGAACACATCCATCCGCACCGCACCGTAAGCCAGCCCCATGCGCGTGAGCGTCTGCTCCACGCGGCGCACGTCCGCACCGTCGGCCAGCATGCTCTCGCCCAGCTCCAACAGCGTATGGAGCATCAGCGCCGTATCCTGCACACCCTCGCCTCCCCTGCCGGTTTTTTCTTAGTATACCACGGCGCATGCGCATCGGCAAGCAAAATGCAAATTGACTTTTTTCCGCTTTTGTGCTTCAATATCCGCATAAAGCAAGAGGGAGCTGTTCCGCATGATATTCTTCTACACCAACCCGATTCTGATCGCCGCCGCGGTGATCCCGGCTGTTTTCCTGCTCGTCCATGTCTACCGCGCGGACAAGCTGGAAAAGGAGCCCGCGCCGCTGCTCATTTCGCTCGTGCTGTACGGCATCGCCGCCACGTTCATCGCGCTCCTGCTCGAGCGCTTCGGCAGCTGGCTGCTGGGCCAGTATTTTCCGGAGAACAGCACGCCGTATAACGTGCTCATGTATTTTGTCGTCGTCGCGTTTTCCGAGGAGGGCGCGAAATATTTCCTGCTCAAGCGCCGGACGTGGCGCTCCGCCGCCTTCAACTGCCAGTTTGACGGCGTTGTGTACGCAGTATTCGTCGCGCTCGGCTTCGCGCTGTGGGAGAACATCAGCTACGTGCTGCTATACGGCCTGTCGACCGCGCTGGTACGCGCTGTGACCGCCGTGCCGGGCCACGCCTGCTTCGGTGTGTTTATGGGTGTGTGGTACGGCCTTTCCAAGCGTCTGCACGGGCAGGGTAAGGACGGCGCGTCCAAGCTCTGCCGGGTGCTGGCCCTGCTCCTGCCCGCGTTCCTGCACGGCTGCTACGACTATATCGCAACGATCGAGTCCGTTCACTACGGCTGGCTGTTCGCCGCGTTTGTCGCCATTCTGTTCATGATCGCGTTTATCCTCGTCAAACGCCAGTCCCGCCGCGACCGGTATATCAACAATTACGACGCGGAATATCTGTAAGCACAAAGACGCCTGCCCCGTGAGGGGCAGGCGTCTGTTTATTTCCTATATAGGGGCCGATGTCCCGTTTCAAAGCCTCCTCTTGCCGCGCCCCGCGCAGTAAGGGGAGGTGGCATTTGCGTCAGCAAATGCCGGAGGGGATATGCAGCAAGATTCAGAGTGCTCCGAAATTTGCGGCCTTCGAATCCCTTCAGGCCCTTCGGGCCAGCATCCCTACCCCTATTGGCCCTTCGGGCCATTTCCCCCTGACAGGGGGAATCGGCCCCTTGAGCCCAAGGGGAGCCTTTAGTGCGTGCGGATTCGCATTGGGCTTTCGCTTTTCGCTGCTTCCCGCCGCAACCCTTCAGGCACTTCGCGCCAGCGTCCCTTGAAAGGGGAGCCTTTTTCACGCCTATTTGATTTCCTGCTCCAACGCATCGAATTCCGGCGTTGAAAAAAACTCTCCGAGAGTGATCTCAAAGCCGTCGCAGAGCTTTTTGATCGTGACAGCGCCGGGATTTTTGCTTTCGCCGTTCAGGATGCTTTTGATCGTCGCCTGCGGAACGGCAGATGTTGTCGCAAGGCCGTTCGGCGTGATCCCACGCTGACGGCATAGCTCCCGGATTCGTCTGGCAATGGCTTCACGGGTATCCATAGTGATTCCTCCCAATGGTATATCACTATGGTATCTTTTTTCAAAAAAATAATTAGTGATATTTCACTAACTCTAAAAAATGTGCTATACTATCTGTATTATTTTTGATAGGAGGTTTCATTATGAGCAATTATGCAAAACTCTATGCCCGGCTGTGCGGGGCCATCGACGAGGTTCTGGACGAGCTGGGAACGATTCCGGAGGCGCAGCATGCGCGGGAAAAGCTGCAAGCGGCAATTCTGGACGCGGAAGCACAGTATCTGGACGCGGCGGAAGAAAAAATGCCCGCGGGAGACGCCTGAGCGCGTCCCCCCCCCCCGCGGGCACAGTTTTATTTGTTACAGTGTCAGCTCCTCCGCCTGCTGGGCGTCGGCTCCGATCAGGGCGCGGCAGGCGCTTGTCATGGACGCGACCTGCTCCGGGCAGCGGCCGATGTAGCGGACGGGCTCGAGCTCGGCGCGGATCTCTTCGGCCGTCATACCGAATTCCGGCCGCGCGGCCAGCTGGGAGACCAGATCCCAGCTCTCGCCGTTTTTCATCTTCGCCGTCTCCTGCATGGACGCCTCGCGGATGATCTCGTGCAGCTGCTGGCGGTCGCCGCCGCGCTTGGCGGCGGCCATCATCAGGTTTTCCGTCGCGATGAACGGCAGATAGTCCCGCACGAGCTTCTCCACGATCTTCTCATTCACATGCAGCCCCTTCGTGACGTTCTGCATGAGCCGCAGCACGCCGTCCGTCGCCAGAAACGCCTCCGGCAGGCTGATGCGGCGGTTGGCCGAATCGTCGAGCGTCCGCTCGAGCCACTGCGTCATAGCCGTCATGGGCGCGTTCTGCGCGTCGGCGATCACATACCGGGCCAGCGAGCAGATGCGCTCGCAGCGCATGGGATTGCGCTTGTACGGCATGGCGGACGAGCCGATCTGCTTGTCCTCGAACGGCTCCTCAACCTGCCGGTCGTGCTGCAGGAGCCGGATATCCGTCGCCATACGGCAGGCGCTCTGGCAGATGGACGACAGCGCGTTCAAAATCCGGCTGTCGAGCTTTCTGGGATACGTCTGCCCGCAGACGGGATAGCAGCGCGCAAAGCCAAACTCCGCGGCAATCTGCCGGTTCATTTCGTCGATCTTCGCCGTATCGCCGTCAAAAAGCTCGACAAAGCTGGCCTCCGTGCCGGTCGTGCCGCGGCAGCCGAGGAAGCGGAACGCGCGCAGCGTGTCCTGTACCTCCTCGAGATCAAGCATCAGATCCTGCAGCCACAACGCCGCGCGCTTACCGATGGTCGTCAGCTGCGCGGGCTGATAATGCGTGTAGGCGAGGGCGGGCATGGCGGCATAGCGGTCGGCAAAATCGCACAGGTTCCGCATGGCGGCCTTCAGCTCTTTTTCCAGATACCGCAGCGCCTCGCGGTATAAAATCAGATCCGCGTTGTCCGTCACATAGCAGCTCGTCGCGCCCAGGTGAATGACGCCCTTTGCGCCGGGCGCGTCGAGGCCGTAGGCGTAGATATGCGCCATCACATCGTGCCGGACCTCTTTTTCCCGCGCCGCAACCACATCGTAGTCGATGGGGCTCACGTGCGCGGCCAGCTCGTCCACCTGCGCCTGCGTGATGGGCAGGCCGAGCGCGTGCTCCGCCCGTGCCAGCGCAACCCAGAGCCTGCGCCACGTCTCGTAGCGCATATCCGGGGAGAACAGGTGCAGCATGGTCTTCGAGGCGTAGCGCGAGGCCAGCGGGCTTTCATACGTCGGTTTCATGGCGGCTCCTTTTTATCGGTAAATGATCTCGTCGCGGCCTGCGCCGACGGAGACATAGCTGATGCGCACGCCGATGGCCTTTTCGACATACTCGACATACTCGCGCGCAGCCTGCGGCAGATCCTCATACTTCCGGACGCCGGAGATATCGCAGCCCCAGCCGGGAACGGTCGTCAGGACGGGCTTCGCCTCGTCAATGACAGCGGTGAACGGGAAATCGTCGGTCTTCTCACCGTTTACCTCATACTGCGTGCAGACGGGGATCTGCTTCATGTAGGACAGCACGTCCAGCTTTGTGAGCGCGACCTCGGTCGCGCCCTGGATGCGGCAGCCGTAGCGCGTCGCAACCAGATCGATGGGGCCGACGCGGCGCGGGCGGCCTGTGGACGCGCCGTATTCGCCGCCTGCCACACGCAGCTGCTCGGCCTCGTCTCCGAACCATTCCGCCGTGAACGGGCCCTCGCCCACGCAGGTGGAATACGCCTTGACGATGCCGACCGTGCGGTCGACATGGCTGCCGGGGATGCCCGCGCCAACGCAGGCATAGCCCGCGTTGGAGGAAGACGAAGAGGTATACGGGAAAATGCCGAAGTCGATATCGCGCAGCGCGCCGAGCTGGGCCTCGAACATGATGTTTTTGCCGGCCTTTTCGGCCTCGTAGAGATACTTGCTGGTGTCGCAGATATAAGGCGCCAGCTTCGAGCCGAATTCACGGCACCACGCCAGCATGTCCTCGAGCTTGTACGCATCCGCGCCGTAGACGTTCTGAATGGTCAGGTTCTTCCACTCCAGAATGCTGGCCAGCCGCTTTTCCAGATATTCCGGGTACAGCAGCTCTCCCATCATGATGGTCTTCTTCTGATATTTATCGGAATAGTCCGGCGCGATGCCGCGCAGGGTGGAGCCGTATTTCTTGTCCTTCAGACGGGCCTCTTCCAGGCCGTCGAGCGCGCGATGGTACGGGAAGACGATGGTGGCGCGCTCGGAAATCTTAAAGTTCTCCGGCGTGACGGGCACGCCCGCGTTCTGCAGCGCCTCAATTTCGCCGCACAGACTCTCCAGATCGATCACGACGCCGTTGCCCAGCACGTTCACGACGCCCGGCAGGCAGATGCCGGAGGGGATGAGGTGCAGGGCAAATTTTCCGTATTCGTTGACGATGGTGTGGCCCGCGTTGTTGCCGCCCTGATACCGGCAGACGATGTCATAATCTCTTGCGATGAGGTCGACCATCCGGCCCTTGCCCTCGTCGCCCCAGTTGATGCCTACGATCGCGCAGTTGCTCATATGTTCAGTCTCCTTATCCGTTTTTTACCGCAGTTTGTGTTTTATTTTTTCATTCCTGGCCGATTATATGCGATTTTTCCCGCTTTGTAAATGTGCGTTTTATAATATTTATCATAAGAAGTATTGATATGCCGGATTAGGGTTATCTATTTTACTTATTTTATTTCTCTGTATATAATAGAAAAGTTGACAACACCGGTTTACCGGCTATTTTGGAGGAAATTATGCTCATCAGAACGCCTGAACAGGACATTGAGCGCGTCCTGTTTACCGAAAAAGCCATTGCCGCCCGCGTCGAGCAGCTCGGCGCAGATCTGACCGCGAAGCTCGGCGACAAGCGCCCCGTGCTGGTCTGCGTGCTCAAGGGTGCGTCGTTTTTCTACATCGATCTGTGCCGCTGCATGAACTGCGCCATCGACATGGATTTCATCGCCGTCTCCAGCTACGGCGCATCCGCACAGTCCACCGGCGTCGTCCGTCTCATCAAGGATCTGGACAACAACATCACGGGCCGCCATGTCGTCATCGTTGAGGATATCATCGACTCGGGCCTCACCATGCAGTACCTGCGCCAGCTCTTCGGCGCACGGAACCCCGCATCCATCACAACCATCTCATTCCTCGACAAAGCGTCGCGCCATCCCGAGAGCTACAAGACCGACATGTGCGGCTTCGAGATCCCGGATGAATTCGTCGTCGGCTACGGCCTCGATTACGCGAATTACTACCGGAACCTCCCGTATATCGGCATTCTGAAGCCGGAGTGTTATAAATAAGCAGTTTAAAGGTACTGTCATCAACTCAAGGCCATAGACTATTGGTTTCACACGAAAACCGGTGAAATTCAAACGCAGCCGGTAGGGGCGGACGACTCTGTCCGCCCGCAGAATGCAGCGTTTTCACGAAAATTTTCGGCAAATTCGCAACATTTTTGGGCCGGCAGAGTCGTCGGCCCCTGCAGGGCTCTGCACAAATCTGCTGCTGCCCATCGGGCGGAGCAGAGCCCCGCCCCTACCGACTCTGTTCCGTTCTCTACGTAAACCAGATACATCCCAACCTGCCAAGCCAAGGGCGCTTCTGTGCCAGTGCTCCATAATCATAAAAAACAGCGCCCGGCTTGTGCCGGGCGCTGCTGCTTTATGGGGTTATGGCGAAATTACTCGTCGATCTCGATGACAACGCCGGAACCAACGGTACGGCCGCCTTCACGGATAGCGAAGCGGAGGCCCTTCTCGATAGCGATCGGGGTAATCAGCTCGACCTTCATGTCGATGTTATCGCCAGGCATGCACATCTCAACGCCTTCGGGCAGGGAGATGATGCCGGTAACGTCAGTGGTTCTGAAGTAGAACTGCGGACGATAGTTGTTGAAGAACGGGGTGTGACGGCCGCCTTCGTCCTTGGACAGAACGTAGACCTGGCCAACGAACTTGGTGTGCGGATGGATGGAGCCGGGCTTGGACAGGACCTGGCCTCTTTCGATGGACTTCTTGTCGATGCCGCGGAGCAGAGCGCCGATGTTGTCGCCAGCCTCAGCGTAGTCCATGAGCTTGTGGAACATTTCGATATCGGTGACGACGGTGGACTTCTTCTCGTCTGCCAGGCCAACGATCTCGACGGGCTCGTTCTTCTTGATGACGCCACGCTCGACACGACCGGTAGCGACGGTGCCACGGCCGGAGATGGTGAAGACGTC
>CADBOK010000028.1 GCA_902796245.1 Oscillospiraceae bacterium
GGCCGATGCGATGCCCGCAGGCTAGTTTCGAGGCGCAACCGCGCATCGCGCGGCTCTTAGCGCCGAAGATGGGCATCGGCCCCTACAGGCAAGCAGGAAAATGCAGTACGGATCCGCCGGAAGACCTTCACTTCTTGCAGCTGCCTGCCGCAACCTCTCAGCCGCTTCACGCTGATTCAAGAAAACCCCGGCAGGGGAGTCCCTGCCGGGGTGGAAATTTAAAAGCTGATTACGCCCAGATGCTCAAGCAAAATCTTCAGGCCGGTCAAAATCAGGATGATGCCGCCCGCAAGCTCGGCCTTAGCCTTGTAGCGCAGGCCGAACAGATTGCCGATCCGGAGTCCGGCGGCGGAACAGACGAAGGTGGTGATGCCGATGAGACAGACGGCCAGCGGCACATTGACGTCCGGCAGCAGCGCAAACGTAATGCCGACGGCCAGCGCGTCGATGCTCGTGGCCAGCGCCATCAGCAGCATCGTCCTGAACGCGAACGAGGCGTTTGTTTCAGATTCTTCCTTGGAGAAGCTCTCCTTTATCATATTCGCGCCGATAGCGGCCAGCAGCACGAACGCGACCCAGTGGTCGAAGGCTGTGATGTACTGCTCAAATGTCGAGCCCAGAAAATAGCCGATGGTCGGCATCAGGGCCTGAAAGCCGCCGAACCACGCGCCGATAATCAGATAGTGCTTGACCTGCAATTGCTTTGTCGAAAGACCCTTACAGATCGAGACGGCAAACGCATCCATCGACAATCCGATGCCCAGCAGAAGAATTTCCAGGATACTCATAATTTCAACACAGCCTTTTCAGTGAAGTTTTGTCAGCATCTCATAATTACAGGGGAAAGTCAAGAAAAAAGCGCGGTTTTCCGCGCTTTTTTCAAAAATTCATGCGTGTTTCCGCTTTTCGCGGAACGCTCTGTGATATACGATAAAATATAAGATCACGCTCACCGGGATGGCCGCGAACACGTCGAGAATCGAATGCTGCTTGACAAGCACCGTTGACACGCAGATCAGAAGACCCAGCGGCAGCGCGACCCACTGCAAATGCTTTCGGTACAGCGGCTCCGAATCAAAGCTGGCCAGCGTCAGCGCCGCGCAGCCGATGACGTGCATGCTCGGCAGCACGTTCGTGTTCGTGTCGGCAGCGTAAATGCGCTGCAAAAGCCAGGTGAAGAAATCATGCTGGGCAAATTCCGTCGGCCGCAGATCCTGTCCGTTCGGGAAGAGCAGGCAGAACAGAATCGAGCCGCCGAAGCCGAGTCCGATGTACACCATGAACCGCTTGAACGCGGGCACGTCGTACCACATGAGATACAGCGTCATGGCGAACAGCAGCGGGTGCCACATGCAGTAGGGGATGATAAAATACCGGCAGAAGGGGATCTTGTCGTCGAGCGGCAGATACGACACCCAGTAATGATCGGTCACAACGTGCTCTGCGATATAAAACAGGACGAGATACGCGATCCAGATGAGAAGATACCAGTGGTGGCGGCAGTTTTCAACTGTCCCGATCTTCCATGTCCGTTTCGGATGGCTGCTCATGGTCTGACTCCTTCTTTTTTTCCGTGATGGTGGGGATGAATGCTTTTGCGACGCGGCCTCTGCCGCGGTGCTTGATATAGAAATAGCCGAACACGCTGAACGTCAGCGCGCCGATGAAGTTGACGAACAGATCCTCTATCGTGTCGTACAGACCGATGTCGAGATAGCCGTTAAAGCCCAGATCCTGCCCGTTGACGGCGACGGAGGTGATGTTGTCGAGGGTGATGGGAATATTTTTGTTTGTCGGGTCGAGCATGACGGACGAGATCGTGTGAACAATCGTGTCCTTCTGCATGTCCATGTGGAACAGCCTGTCCACGCCGAACTCAAAAAACTCCCACAGAACGCCGATGGTCATTGAGAAGCAGAACGCGACGAGCGCCACATAAATGGGGGACAGCTGGAATTTGATCTTGTTGTTCCGGTTCAGGATATCGATGAGCGCGAAGCCGAACGCCGCGCACAGAAAGCCCGTCGTCGTGTGCAGAATGGAGTCCCAGTTGGGGACACTGATAAAAAAGCACGCCAGCTCGCCCAGAATTTCCGATGCGAAGATGAACACCAGAATGATGATCTCCAGCGTACTCGGCAGCTCGATGCCGAAGTTTTTCTGCACAAACAGCGGCAGCAGAAACAGAAACAGCACCAGCAGGCAGATCGCCGCGTTTTCATATTCGCCGCGCAGAATCGACGAGACGAGGATCGCCACGACGATCAGACGCAGGATGATATAGACTGTAAACACTGCGGGTTTTTTCTTCGCCTCTGCGACCAGACGCAGCCGCTTCTGGCGGTTCTTTTCATTCATATCCAAATACTCCATTCTTCAGTAAAGAAGATAGTACCCGAAAAGCACGAAAAATACAAGCGAAAGAATGTTAAAGATTTATGAAGATTGGGCAGTATCCCCATTTTGTATAGCACCCCCGCGCGGCCCCCTTGCAATGGGAGCCGCCTTGGGCGGTGCGTCCTTGTATGGGTCTCCCCTGAAAGGGGAGGTGGCATTTTCGAAGAAAATGACGGAAGGGATTTGCTGTAGGATTCAGAGCGGTTCCGAAATATTATAAAATTTTCGTAGCATCCACTTAAAAAAATCCCCGGCCTCCTCGCCGCCATCACCGGCACGAACCCCTTCTCCGACGTTCCCGGCGGTGCGTATTATAACGCCGCTGTCCGTTGGGCCGTTAAAAACGGCATCGCCTCCGGCACGGACGCGAAGCACTTCTCGCCGGACGCCGCC
>CADBOK010000029.1 GCA_902796245.1 Oscillospiraceae bacterium
CGGCGCGACCGGCGTTTCCGGCACGTCGGAGGCAGCGCTGAATCTGGATATCTCGCTGCGCCTGCGCGACCTTCTGCGCCTGTGCGGTGTGCGGGTCAGCATGATCCGCGAGACCGACACGGCCGTCTATTCGGACGGCTGCCGCACGATCTCGGAGAAAAAGGTCTCGGACATCAAAAACCGGACCGAGACGGTAAACCAGACGGAGGATGCGCTGCTTCTGAGCGTACACCAGAACTTTTTCACCGAGGGAAAATATCACGGCGCGCAGGTTTTCTACGCGAAAACGCCCGGCAGTCAGGCGCTGGCCGGGCAGCTGCAGACCAACCTGGCGCTGGGACTCGAGCCGGGCAACCGCCGTCAGTGCAAACCGTCGGACGGCGTGTATCTCATGGAGCATATCGGCTGTACCGGCGTACTGGTCGAATGCGGATTTTTGTCCAATTATGAGGAAGAACAGCGGCTCTTGCAGCCGGACTATCAGAAAAAGCTGGCCGCCGTGATTGCGGGAACGCTGTCCGTGTGGCTGTCAGAGGAGCATCCGAATGAAATCTAAATCTGTTTTTGTCTGCAAGCAGTGCGGCAACGAAACGCCGCGCTGGCAGGGCCAGTGCCCCGCTTGCGGGGCCTGGAACTCCATCGTGGAGTTTGAGGATAGGAAAATGCCTGCCGCGAAGGCGGCAGGCCGGACAGGTATTGCACGCGCCGTCCCGAAAAAGCTCAAAGAGGTGACAGGGGAGCAGGAGATCCGCTTCTCCACCGGTATGCAGGAGCTTGACCGCGTATTGGGCGGCGGCGGCGTGCGCGGGTCGCTGATTCTGGTGGGCGGCGCGCCCGGCATCGGCAAATCGACGCTGCTTCTGCAGATCTGCGCCTATCTCGGGAAAACGCTCCGCATCCTCTATGTCTCCGGTGAGGAATCGGAAAAACAGATCAAAATGCGCGCCGACCGCCTGCAGGTTGCGTCAGACGAGCTGTATATCCTCTCGGAGACGGATCTGACCGAGATTCTGAGTGCCGTCGACGAGGTGCAGCCGGATGTTCTCATTGCCGACTCCATCCAGACGCTCTACAGCGCGGAGAATACTTCCGCGCCCGGCAGCATTTCACAGGTCAAGGACTGCACAATGGCCCTCATGCAGCTGGCCAAGAGCAGCGGCGTGACCGTCTTTGTTGTCGGTCATGTCAACAAGGAGGGCGCTATTGCGGGTCCGAAGGTGCTTGAGCACATGGTCGACTGCGAACTGTTTTTCGAGGGCGAGCATGCCAGCAGCTACCGCATTCTGCGCGCGGCGAAAAACCGCTTCGGCTCGACGAACGAGATCGGCGTGTTTGAAATGGAGGGCAGGGGACTGCTCGAAGTCCCGAACCCGTCGGAAATGCTGCTTGCCGGACGGCCATTAAATGCCCCTGGCACGTGCGTTGCCTGTGTGATGGAGGGCACGCGCCCGGTTCTGGCGGAAATTCAGGCGCTTGTCGCGCGGACAAATTTCAACGTTCCCCGCCGCACGGCGGACGGCTTTGACTTTAACCGCGCCAATCTCATGCTGGCTGTGCTCGAAAAGCGCGGCGGCGTGAACCTCGGCATGTCGGATGCGTATGTGAACGTCATCGGCGGCTTGCAGCTGGACGAGCCTGCCGCCGATCTGGCCCTTGTGCTGGCCGCCGCGTCCAGCTTCCGGGATAAACCCATCGACCCTGCGACCGCCGCCATCGGCGAGGTCGGCCTGACAGGCGAGATCCGCGCCGTGACGGGCCTGCAGCAGCGATTGTCCGAGGCGTCCCGCACAGGCTTCAAGACCTGTATTATTCCGCGCCACGGAACGGGCAATATCACTGCGCCTGACGGCATGGAGCTGCTGCGGGTGCGCAATATCCGCGAAGCGATCGAATTGGTTTTGGCATAATATAATAGGGGAGATTTTCTATGGAAGTGCGTGCATTACTGGATGTATTACATATTGCCGAGCGCCTCAAGGACGAGCTGCGCCACTGCGAGACAAGCAAAGGCCGCCGCGAAAGCGTCGCCGAGCACAGCTGGCGGTTGGCGCTGATGGCGTTTTTCATGAAGGATGAATTTCCTACGCTCGATATGGACAAGGTCATCAAAATGTGCCTGATCCATGACCTCGGTGAGTGCTTCACCGGCGATATCCCGACGTTTTTGAAGTCTGCAAGCGACGAAAAGAAGGAGGATACCGCGCTGTTTAGCTGGGTCGCGTCGCTCCCGGCCCCGTATAACACGGAGCTCGCCGCGCTGTATACCGAAATGGGCGCGCTGCAAACAGACGAAGCAAAGCTCTATAAGGCACTGGACAAGCTCGAGGCCGTCATCCAGCACAACGAGTCCGATATCCGCTCGTGGGAGCCGCTGGAATACGATCTTAACCGGACATACGCCTATGACGCCATCGCGTTTTCC
This sequence comes from Oscillospiraceae bacterium, assembly GCA_902796245.1. Lineage (GTDB taxonomy): Bacteria > Bacillota > Clostridia > Oscillospirales > Oscillospiraceae > CAG-170. Next base: position 2,423 of record CADBOK010000029.1, read on the forward strand.
GCCTATCTGACGAAGCTGCGCGAGGCTGTCCGCGAGGATACGGAGGAAAAGATCAAAGCAGCGGAAAAATAAGCGATTTTCCGCAAAAAAGTATTTGACACGGAGAAAAATCTCTGGTATAATCCATAAGCCGCATTAAAGAGGTCAAAAGCTGCTCCGGCACACCTCAAGAGCGAGTCTACGAAAGAAAAGGTAGGTGCAAACGAATATGCAGGCTATTATCGTTACCGGCGGTAAGCAGTACAACGTCAAGGAGGGCGATGTGATCTA
>CADBOK010000030.1 GCA_902796245.1 Oscillospiraceae bacterium
ACGCGGCCGGGGTCGTCCAGCGTATCGGGATTGCCGGTGTGCGCGTATTTCCAGTATTCTGCCAGCGTGTCGCAATGCAGGTCGATTAATCCATAGCTGTTCATGGGGTCATACTCCTTTTTTCATTTTCTGCCATAAGAGGGCTCACGCATCCAGCCGCTTGAGCGTTCCGAGCAGCAGCTGCCACGTCCGTTCGGTGGAGGCAATGTGCAGGCGCTCGCGCGGGGTGTGGATGTCGGTCAGGTCAGGGCCGAGGGAGATGCAGTCCAGCTCCGGCAGCTTTCCGGAGAGGATGCCGCACTCCAGTCCGGCGTGAAGCGCGGCGATGCGCGGCTTTTCGCCGTACTGCTCATAAAAGACCTCCGCGACGCGGTCGCGCAGGGGCGATTCGGGGCGGTACGGCCAGGCGTTGTAGTCGGAGTCCAGCTCTGTCTGCCCGCCCAGCGCCTCCGCCAGCCGCGCGAGACGCGAGGCCACGGCATTCTTCTGGGAATTGATGCTCGAACGGATCATAAAGCTGGCGCGGAGGCTCGCTTCATCGGAGGTGAGCCGACCGAGGTTGAGCGAGGTCTGCACAAGACCCGGCACGTCCATGCTCATCTCCACCACGCCGTTCGGCGCGCAGAGCAGCAGCGTGATGGCGCGCTCCGTGCTGGCGGCGTCCATGGGCGTAAGCCCGTCGTCGGTCTCAGTGACCGTTACGGTGATATGACCGTCGGCGGCGTGATATTCCGCGCGCAGCGCGGCGGCGAGCGCTTCCACCGCGCCACGGAGGGCGGCGGCGTCGCCGGTGCGGACGACGGCCTCGGCCTCGCGCGGGATGGCGTTGTCCTTGGCACCGCCCGAGACGCGGATGAGACGCAGCGCGCCCGCACGGCTCATTTCATCGAGCGCGCGGCCGAGCAGAAGGTTGGCGTTGGCGCGGCCCTTGTGGATCTCCTCGCCGGAGTGCCCGCCGGCAAGACCGCTGATCTTGACGCGGAGCGTTTCTCCATCAAAGGGCACGCGCGTGACCGGCAGCGTGCAGAGCGTGCGGCAGGCGCCGGCGCAGCTGACCGTGAGGACGCCCTCCTCCTCCGAGTCGATGTTGATGAGGTACTTTGCCTTCAGGTCGCTTGCGTCGAGCGCGCGGGCGCCGATCATGCCGACCTCCTCGTCCGCCGTGAAGACGCACTCCAGCGGGCCGTGGGGGATATCGTCGGCGTCCAGGACGGCGAGCGCCATCGCGACGGCGATGCCGTCGTCGCCGCCGAGCGTCGTGCCCCGCGCGCCGATCACGTCGCCGTCCACGAAGAGGTCGAGCCCCTCCGTTTCCATATCCTTGCCGCAGTCCGCATCCTTTTCGCAGACCATGTCGATATGGCCCTGCAGCATGACGACCGGCGCGTTTTCGTATCCGGCGGAGGCTGCCTTGCGGATGACGACATTGTTGGCAGCGTCCTGCCGGCAGGCAAGACCGCGTTCGCGGGCGAACGCGACCAGATAGTCGCTGATCGCTTTTGCGTGGTGCGAGCCGTGAGGGATGGCGCACAGGCGTTCAAACCAGGCAAATACCTCGCGCGGCTCAAGATTGGATAAAACAGGCATAGCGTTGCTCCTTCAAATGGGTTCTTAGGGCAACTGTGCAGGTGAAACGGCGTTCACCTACACAGTCGAAGCAGTCATGGCGCGGCGCGGAAACGCCGCAGCGTCAGGGTTCTCAGGCCAGAGACTCCATGATGTGCGCGCAGACGACCGCCAGCGGCGTGCCGACCACATAGCCCATGAGGGCCATCCGGATGCCGACGGGAACGAGAGAACCGGAGTAGGAGCCGGCGAGGACCGGCGCGGAGGCCGTACCGCCGATGTTGGCGAGAGAGGCCACGCCCGCGGTGAAGAGGCCGAGCTTGAGGACCTTACGGATGTCGCAGCGGAGCAGCATCGCGAAGATCATCGCGTAGGTGAGGTTGTTTTTCAAAGCGGAGTATGCGGGCTTGGTCTCGGCAATATCCCACACGCCCAGCGTGTACAGGAACATGGCGATGAGGTAGCAGAGAACGACCGCAGGAACGTACTTGAAGAATTTCTGCATGCCGCCCTTGGCGCTTTTCTCCAGCGTGACGAGAACGGCTGCCATAAAGAGCAGCACCGCCACATGTCGTTTGCACTGCTTTTTAACCAGTCAGCATCATACTCAAAGGAGTAGCTCTCCCGGCTACGGATATTCTCCGCGAAGAGCGTCCCCAGAAAGTTTGGCGTTGTAGATTTGAAGTTCTCATAGACATAAATTACTTTTTGGTTTGATACCACGGTTAATCACCTCCGTTTCGTGGTGCTCTCTTGCGCGTGGTAAGTTCAAGGTCTTGGAGTTTACGTCCCAGCTCATCATCCTTTGCAATGAGCAGAAGGTCTTTATCCATATTGTTCAGTGCGTGCAGAACTGCGGCATAGATCCCGATCGCGACAGAGGGGTTTCCCTTTTCAACATTCCACACTGTGGCTCGGCTTACGCCGGCTCTTTCCGCGACCAATTCGGCAGACAGATGCCGCCGTAATCTGGCAAGTTTGATCTGTTCTCCCAGCTGTTCTAAAATCGC
>CADBOK010000031.1 GCA_902796245.1 Oscillospiraceae bacterium
CCTCATGCGCGGCCTTTCGGCGCTGCGCCCGCGACTGTCCGACCCGGTCGCGCATGTATTGTACTTTATTTGCAGGAAAAAGTCAAATGGATTGCAATTTCTTTCCCGCGCGGATATAATACAGGCAGGAAATTTTAAAAGAGGCTTTTGAATATGAATCATCTTGTCGATCAGTATTTTGATTCTCTTACCGATAAAAGGATCGCCGTGCTCGGCATCGGCGTGAGCAACCGGCCGCTCATCCGCATGCTCCTTGCGCGCGGTCTGCACGTGCTGGCCTGCGACAAAACGCCGCGCGAAAAGCTCGACGCGGAGGTTCTGGAGCTGGAGCAGGCAGGCGCCGTGCTCCACGTCGGGGAGCACTATCTTGACGATGTGCAGGCCGATATCGTCTTCCGCACCCCTGGTATGCACCCGGATATCCCGGCCCTGCGGCAGCTGCGCGAAAAGGGCGCGGAGCTTACCAGCGAAATGGAGGCGTTCTTCGAGGTTTGCCCCTGCCGTATCATCGCCGTGACCGGCTCCGACGGCAAAACGACCACCACGACCCTGATCGCAAAAATCCTCGAGCATGCGGGCCACCGCGTCTGGATTGGCGGCAACATCGGCGCGCCTCTTCTGCCGCAGGCGGCAGACATGACGCCGACGGATATCGCCGTCGTGGAGCTCAGCTCCTTCCAGCTTATGACCATGGAGCGCTCTGCCGATATCGCCGTCGTGACGAATGTGGCGCCAAACCATCTGGATGTGCACAAGGACATGGCCGAGTATGTGCAGGCCAAGAAAAACGTCTTCGAGCATCAGAACGAGGCCGGAAAGGTCGTTCTGAACTACGATAACGATATCACGCGCGGCTTCGCCGCCGGCGCGAAGGGAACCGTGGAATTTTTCTCCCGGCAGGCGAGGCCGGAAAACGGCGTGTATCTGGAAGACGGCGTGATTTACCGGAACGGGAAGAAGATTATGTCCGGTTCGGACATCCGCATCCCGGGCGTTCACAACGTCGAAAACTATATGGCCGCTGCCTGCGCCGTCGAGGGCCTTGCGTCGGATGCGGATATCGACGATGTCGCGCGCACGTTCGCGGGCGTGGAGCACCGCATCGAGTTTGTCCGCGAGCTGGACGGCGTCAGATATTATAACGACTCCATCGCATCCAGCCCGTCGCGCACCATCGCGGGCCTGCATTCGTTCCACCAGAAGCTGGTTCTCATCGCGGGCGGCTATGATAAAAAGATCCCGTTCGACACGCTGGGGCCGGAGATCTGCGCGCATGTGCGCCTTCTGCTCCTCTGCGGCGCAACGGCGGAGAAGATCGAAGCAGCAGTCAAAGCCGCGCCGGACTACCGGCCCGGTGAGCCCGAAATTCTGCACGCGCAGACGCTTGCGGAGGCGGTGCAGCTGGCAAAGACGCACACCGTTCCCGGCGATATTGTGACGCTGTCCCCGGCCTGTGCTGCGTTTGACCAGTTCAAGAATTTCATGGTGCGCGGCGAGACCTATAAAACGCTCGTGCAGGAGCTGTGAACAGGAGAGAAACGGATATGAAGCTCAGTGAAGGCCTCCGCAGGGGGCTTGCGATCCGGGAAAAAATCGGGCGGCCCTACTGCGCCGCCGTAATTGTCGCCGCGGGCACATCCTCGCGTATGGGCGGCACGAATAAAATTCTGACGGTGCTGGAAAACCTGCCGGTCATCTGCCGGACGGTCGATGTGTTTGACAAATGCAGCATGATCGACGAGATCATCGTTGTCACGCAGCAGGAGCTGCTGGAAAAGGTCAGCCGCTATCTCAAAGCGTATGGCAAAATGCGCATGGTCGTTGCGGGCGGCGCAACACGGACGGATTCCGTCATGGCGGGCCTTGCCGCCGTGTCCGACCGGACGCAGCTCGTTGCCGTCCACGACGGCGCACGTCCGCTTGTGACCGACGAAGTCATCTGCCGCGCCGTTTCCAAGGCAAAGAAGTTCGCTGCCGCAGCGCCCGCTGTGCGCGTCAAGGACACCATCAAGGTCTCGACCGGCGGCGCGGTCGACGAAACCCCCGACCGCAGCACGCTCTACGCCGTCCAGACCCCGCAGGTCTTCGACCGCGATCTGCTCGCTGCTGCCCTTCAGAACGCGAAGGAGCAGGGCATTGCGCTCACGGACGACTGCAGCGCCGTCGAGGCGCTCGGCATGCCTGTGCAGCTGACCGACGGCGATGAGGAAAACCTGAAGCTCACGACGCCGATCGATCTGGAGCTGGCCGCGCTGATTCTGCGCCGGAGGGCGAACGCATGAGGATCGGCCACGGCTACGACGTACACCGGCTCGTACCCGGCCGGGCGCTGATTTTGGGCGGCGTGACGATCCCGTATGAAAAAGGGCTGGACGGCCATTCCGACGCGGACGTGCTCGTCCACGCCGTCATGGACGCGCTGCTCGGCGCAGCGGCCATGGGCGATATCGGCAAGCTTTTCCCGGATAGCGACGACCGCTATCTCGGCGCGGACAGCATGGAGCTGCTGCGCGAGGTCGGCCGCAGGCTCTCCGGGGCCGGATACCGCCTCGGCAATCTCGACGCAACGATTATCGCCCAGCGGCCAAAGCTCGCGCCGTATATCGCGCAGATGCGGCAAAACATTGCGGATGCAATGCACACCGGTATCGGCAATATCAGCGTCAAGGCGACGACCGAAGAGCACCTCGGCTTCACCGGCTCCGGCGAAGGCATCGCCGCCCACGCCGTCTGCCTGATTGAGTAAGCAGCACCCAGCCGCGAAAAGCAGAAGACCAATGCGAATCCGCGCAACCATAAGGCTTCCCTTTGGCACAAGGGAAGCTGTCAGCGAAGCTGACTGAAGGGATTCGAATGCAGCAAGTTTCGGAGCACTCTGAAATATGCAGCAAATCCCCTCCGTCATTTTCTCTGAAAATGCCACCTCCCCTTACCGCGCGGAGCGCGGCAAGGGGAGGCTTTTGCGTTCCTGTTATGAATTAGCCTGCTTTCCTCTGCCGCTCCGGCAGCTGCGACAGGATGATCGCCGCAAACATGATCGCGCAGCCCAGAAGCTCGCGGGCCGACAGGCTTTGACCGAGCAGGAGCCAGCCAAACAGCGCGGCAAAGACGGATTCCAGACTCATGAGCAGGGACGCCAGCGCCGGCTGCACGTCGCGCTCGCCGATGATCTGAAATGTGTAGGCCACGCCGCCGGAGAAAACGCCCGCGTATACAATGGGCCACCAGCACTGCAAAATGGAGCCCCAGTCCGGCGCTTCAAACAGGAGCATACCAACCGCGGACAGCGCGGAGCAGACGAAAAACTGCACGCAGCTCAGCCGCACGCCGTCCATATTCGGTACGACTGCGCCGACATAGCAGATATGGATCGCGAACAGCACCGCGCAGCCAAGCGTCAGAAGATCGCCATACGCGATGGAAAAGCCGGAGCCGACGCACAGCAGATACATGCCGAACACCGCGGCCAGCGCGCACAGCCAGACCTTCAGCCCGGCCCGCTTGCCCATGACCGCGCCCAGAATGGGAACGAACACGATATAAAGCGCCGTCACAAAGCCGGATTTTCCGACCGTCGTGTCGAGAAGTCCGAACTGCTGCAGCGTCGTTGCCGCAAACAGCAGCATGCCGCAGAGCACTCCGGACAGCAGCTGCTTTTTCTTATCAGGTCTTGTGACCGGCCGGTTCTGCGACCAGCCCTTCCGGTCGAGTACGGCAATGACCGGCAGCAGCACGAGTCCCGCCAGAAAAAATCGCGCCGCACCCATCGTAAACGCCCCGACGTACTGCATGCCCTCGCTCTGGGCAACGAACGCCGCGCCCCAGATCATGGCGCACAGGAGAAGAAGAATACTGCCCTTTGTCTGTTTCTGCATGGCCTTTGCCCCTTTATCGTAAAAAAGAATCCCAGCAATCATAGCATATTGCAAAGGCAAAGTCAAACAATCTTGCCGCGCGGCGCAATTTGTGGTATGATACACAAAAAGGGGAGGGCGGACGCATATGGAACCGTTATTTCTGCCGGTGCTGCACAGCTTTGAAAACAACAATATTTTTACCGGAAGCTATGGCAAGCTCCGCTTCCGCGTCACGCCGAACATTGTCATGCTGACGCAGAAGGAGGTCAACTTCGACGAGAGCAGCATGAAATGCGAATGCTGGCATGGCGAATACTGCTATGAAAAAAGCCAGATGGAGGACGAAAAGACCTTCCCGCTGAACGAAGCGGCCTACCACGAAATGTACGACTGGATCTCGGCGCATATATAAAAAGCACGGCCCGCGCAGCAATGCGCGGGCCGCATTTGTTATGCGTCAGATTCCGGTGCCTGTGGCTGAGCTTCCGCTGCAGCTTCTGGCTGGCGGGGCTTGATCTCGGCCAGCGCCTGACGGAGCGCTTCGTTCTCCGTACGGAGCTCTTCCAGCTCTTCACGCAGCGGCGCGAGCTGCTTTTTGACCTTGCGGTCGGCAATGGCCTGATGCACCTTGTAATGGCTGTACACATTCAGCGCCGTGAGCGCGACGAACGCGCCGCCCGCGATCAGACCGACTTTTTTCATGTCCGACTTCCGGAGCACATGATGCGATTTATTTTTTCCGCCGCGCGTGATCTCCACGATGGCGGGGTCCTGTTCGGCGAGCCTCCGGGCAGCCAGCGCCGCACAGCATTTTTTAACCTTGCAGTTCATATTCTGACCTCCTGTCTGCAAAAATCAGCCATGTCTTTGCCTGTATTATATCCAATCCCGCTGATTTTTGCAAGAGGACAGACGGCACGATTTGCCCAAAGCTTATGCTGCCTCGCGCGCCTCTTTTTTGTTCTGCATAACCTGCAGCGCGATGATCCCGGCGACAATCACAAGGCCAATCAGATCCGAAACAGTACCCGGAATCAGCAGCGTCAGTCCGCCGATCACCGCCAGTACGCGCAGCGGCCAGCGCATGGGCCGCAGAATATATCCCTCCAGACCGGCGGCGACGGCGAAAATGCCGAGAAGCGCTGTAATGACGATCTGGATGACCTGGAACACGCTCGTGACGTTTTCAAACAGCATCTGCGGGTTATATGCAAAGATGAACGGGACGATAAAGGCCGCGATGGCGAGCTTTGTCGCGGTAATGCCGGTCTTCATGGGGTTCGACTTCGCGATCGCGGAGCCTGCATAGGCTGCCAGCGCGACCGGCGGCGTGATATCGGCTACGATAC
>CADBOK010000032.1 GCA_902796245.1 Oscillospiraceae bacterium
ATTTTTCCCGCGCGTGTATTTTGTAACATCTGCCCGCTTGACGAATCGGCCCGGCGGGTGTAGAATCTTGTTATCATTTAAAGCTTCACTCAATAAAAGAATATCGCCAAATGCAATGAGGAAGAAAAGTAACGCGGGACATGGCCGCAGAGAGCCGGGGATGCTGGGATCCCGGCGCCAACGCCTTCGTGAACGAACACTTCTTAGCAGCGACCTGAACCGGAAGCCTCCGCAGTAGGGAAGACGCGCAGCGCGGCGTTAAAGCGCGGGGGCTTGTCAGAGCCCCGGAAAAGAGACTGGGTATTCCAGTAAGTTAGGTGGCACCGCGGATCGGCAGCAATTCGTCCTAAAATTTATTTTTAGGCAATGCTGCGCAAATGATTCGGAGGTGCTTTTTTATGTGCGCAATTCTTGGTTTTACGTCCCCCAGTCTCAAAAAGGAACAGGTTCTCCCGTATTTTGAAAAAACAAAGTCCCGCGGCCCGGACGATACCCGGCTCGAACCCGCGGGCAGCGGCATGCTGGGCTTCCATCGGCTGGCCATCATGGGCCTGCACCCGGAGGGCATGCAGCCGTTCCGCCGCGGCGGCGACATGGCCGTGTGCAACGGCGAGCTCTACGGCTTCCGTCCGGTCAAAAAGGCGCTCGAGGCGAAGGGCTATGTCTTTGCGTCCGATTCCGACTGCGAGATCATTCTCCCCCTGTGGCAGGAATACGGCGTCGACATGTTCGCCGGACTCGACGCGGAATTTGCCATGATTATTTATGACTCCGCGTCCGATTCTCTCGTCGCCGCGCGCGACCCCATCGGCATCCGCCCGCTGTTCTACGGGTATCTTGCCGACGGCTCTATCATCTTTGCCAGCGAAGCGAAAAACCTTGTGGGCCTCTGCGCGCACGTCTTCCCGTTCCCGCCGGGACACTATTATAAGGACGGCAAATTTGTCCGCTACGCCGATCTGACCACCGTTACAAAGTATTCGGACGACGATCTCGATACCGTCACGAAAAAGATCCGCGAAAAGCTGATCTCCGCCGTGGAAAAGCGGCTCGATGCGGATGCGCCGCTCGGCTTCCTGCTCTCCGGCGGCCTCGATTCCAGCCTCGTCTGCGCGATTTCGGCAAAGCTCCTCGGCAAAAAGATCCGCACGTTCGCCATCGGCATGGATTTAGACCCCATCGACCTTAAATACGCGAAGGAAACTGCCGATTTTATCGGCGCGGAGCACACCGAGGTCACCATGACGCGCCAGCAGGTGCTCGATTCCCTCGAAGAGGTCATCGCCCTGCTCGGAACCTATGACATCACGACCATCCGCGCCAGCATGGGCATGTACCTTTGCTGCAAGGCTATCCACGAGCAGACGGACGTGCGCGTTCTCATGACCGGCGAAATTTCCGACGAGCTGTTCGGCTATAAATACACGGACTTCGCCCCCAGCGCAGAGGCGTTCCAGCAGGAGGCAAAAAAGCGCGTCGACGAGCTTTACATGTACGACGTTCTGCGCGCCGACCGCTGCATTTCCGTCAACTCGCTCGAAGCCAGAGTCCCGTTCGGTGATCTGGACTTTGTAAAGTACGTCATGTCCATCCGCCCGGAGCTGAAGCTGAACACCTACGACATGGGCAAATACCTCCTGCGCAAGGCGTTCGCGGACGATCATATTCTGCCGGACGATATCCTGTGGCGGCAGAAGGCGGCTTTCTCCGACGCAGTCGGCCACTCCATGGTCGACGATCTGAAGGAATACGCCGAAAGCCTCTATTCCGACGAGGATTTTGCCAAGGGCTGCGAAAAGTACGGATTTGCAAAGCCGTTTACCAAGGAAAGCCTCCTGTACCGCGATATCTTCGAGAAATACTATCCCGGTCAGGCGGACATGGTCAGGGATTTCTGGATGCCGAACAAGACATGGAAGGGCTGCGACGTCAAAGACCCCTCCGCCCGCGTCCTGTCCAACTACGGCGCCAGCGGCGTATAAAACGCACCTGAGGCTCCCCTTTCAGGGGCGCTGGCGCGAAGCGCCTGAGAGGTCGCAGTATGCAGCTGCGAAAATGGAAAGGCTCTCGGCGAATCCGCATACGCTTCCACATTGCATTGTAGGGGCCGATGCCCACATCGGCCCACGCAGAATGCACCGTTTTTACGGAAATCTACGGCGGATTCGCAATTTCCCAGAGGGCCGATGTAGGCATCGGCCCCTACAGAGGTCATATAAACTACCAGCTGCTCCGCTTCTGCAGAAGCCAGACGCGGCCGCCCGATTCGGGCGGCCGCGCTGTTTGTTTATTTTGCGCCTGGATACAGGCACTCGATATGATGCTCGGCAAAGCAGTCGAGCCAGGCCCGGCTGGGGACGGCGTTGGTCACTACGGTGTCAAATGCGTCCAGCGGGGCGATGTTGATAAATGAAACCTTATCGAATTTGCTGCTGTCGAGGATCAGAATCCGCTTTTTCGCGCAGTGCAGCATGGACTGCTTTGTCTGCGCGTGGAACTCGGACGAGTCTGTGACTCCGGCGTCCAGATCAAGCCCCTTGCAGCTCAGCAGGGCCTTGTCGACATGATACTGCCGGAGCATCTGCTGCGTCTGGTCGCCCACAAGCGCCAGCGATTCCGGCTTGAGCCGCCCGCCGGTCAGAAGGATCGTCCAGCTCTCCACACCGTTCAGCTCCATGACCAGCTCGACCGAGTTCGTGATGACGGTCAGATTTTTCTTTTCCTTGAGCTTTTTCGCCAGATATAAGGATGTTGAGCTGTCGTCGAGCATCAGATGGTCGCCGTCCTCGATGAGACGGCTGGCAATGGCTGCAATCTGATTTTTGGCTTCGACGTTCGTCTTGTTCCGGATGGTATAGGAAAGGTCTGTCTTGGTGCTGTTGCCGAGGATCGCGCCGCCGTAGGTCTTGGTGGCGTAGCCCTCCTTTTCCAGCTTGTCCAGATCACGGCGGATCGTTTCCTCCGTGACGCGATAATATGCGGCAAGGTCGCTGACGAGCACACGCTGCTCGGCGCGGAGCTTGTCGAGAATCTCATTTTTTCTCTCGATGGCAAGCATTCCCTGAATCCCTCTTCTTTCCCGTGGCAATCCCACATAAAACAACATTAGTATACCACAGAAAACCCGGGAAAGCAAGCGGAGCTTTTTGTGTGCTGGAAGAAAAAGTTCCGCAAAACAGTCGATTCCGCTTGAAAATTGCGTCACTATCTGATAAATTAAAGAAGTCGAATTATGTAAATCAAAGTCGAAGCTGGAGCGTTTGTGCCATGGTCTTTTCCAACCTCATCTTTCTATATCTGTTCCTGCCGGTCTGCCTCGTTTTTTACTTTCTCTGCCAGAACATCCGGGCGAAAAACGCCGTTCTGGTTCTGTTCAGTCTGCTCTTCTATGCATGGGGCGAGCCGGTCTATCTGCTTCTGATGATCGCCTCCGCCGCGGTCAACTGGGGCTTCGGCCTGCTTATCGAGCGCAGGCGGAAGAAGCTGTTCCTGATTCTTGCGCTCGTGCTGGACCTCGGCTGTCTGGCGGTGTTCAAATACGCGGGCTTTTTCGTGGAAAACCTGAACGCGCTCTTCCGGCTCTCGCTGCCCGTCCCGCAGATCGCGCTGCCCATCGGCATTTCCTTCTATACCTTCCAGGCGCTTTCCTATACGGTCGACGTCTGGCGCGGGGACGTTCCGGCGCAGCGCTCGTTCGGAAAGCTCCTGCTCTACATTTCGCTCTTCCCGCAGCTGATCGCCGGGCCCATCGTCCGCTATTCGGACGTCGCCGCGCAGATTGACGACCGGCACTTCGATGCCTCCGAGGCATTCTACGGCGCGACGCGCTTCTGCGTGGGCCTCGCCAAAAAGGTGCTGCTGGCCGACGCAGCGGGCAAGGTCGCATCGCAGATTCTGGACGGCAGTCTGGCTTCCAATACGACCGTCGCCGCCTGGCTCGGCATTCTTCTTTATACCTTTGAAATATATTTCGACTTCTCCGGCTATTCCGACATGGCAATCGGCATGGGCCGCATCTTCGGCTTCAAGTATATGGAGAACTTCCGCCTGCCGTATACGGCAAAATCCATCACCGATTTCTGGCGGCGCTGGCACATTTCGCTCTCCTCCTTCTTCCGCGATTATGTCTATATCCCGCTGGGCGGCAAGAAAAAGCACCGGCTGCTCAACATGGCGATCGTCTGGGCGCTGACCGGCATGTGGCACGGCGCAAGCTGGAATTTTGTCCTTTGGGGTCTGTATTTCTTCGTGCTCCTCGCGGCGGAAAAGCAGATCGGCGAAAAGGCGCTGCGGCGCGTGCCGTATCTTCTGCGCAGGCTGGGGACAATGCTTCTGATTATCTTCGGCTGGAACATTTTCTATTACACCGACATGACGCGGCTCGTGCAGAACTTCGGCGTGATGTTCGGGCTGTACGGCGCGGGCTTTTCCAACGCGCAGGCCGGCATTCAGCTGACGAACAACCTGCCGCTGCTGCTCCTGTGCGCCATCGGCGCAACGTCCATCCCGCGCAACCTCGGCAATCTCTTCGGCGGCGTGTGCGCGCAGAGCGGAAAGAAGGGCGGACAGATCGTCTATGCCGCCATCACGTTCGTGTTCGACGCGGCGCTGCTCGCGCTGTCCACGATTGCACTGGTCGGCTCGACCTATAACGCATTCCTGTATTTCCGGTTCTGAGGAGGCGGGCTTATGAAAAAACTCTATACCGCAATGCTGCTGGTTCTGCTGGCAGCCATGTTCTCCGTCGGGGTCTACTCGCTGGCCGATTATGACGCGACGGGCTCCGTGTCCGAAAAGCGCGAGTTCGTCAAGCCGGAATTCTCTGTGAAGGCCCTGCTGGACGGAACGTTTATTCCCGCGCTGGAGCAGTATTATTCCGATACCTTCCCGGGCCGCGAATCGCTCCTGAAGGCGAACCGGACGCTCAATAAATTCTATTACTATTCCGGCAGCGGAGAGGACAGCGTCCTGATTCTTAACCAGACGGATTCCGCCGCGCAGGGCGGCGAATCGCTGGGCGCCGTTCAGAAAGCCAACGGCCAGACCCCGCAGCCGGAGCAGCCGGCGCCTGCGCAGCCCGAAGCAACACCGGAACCGCAGCCGGATACAACGACGGAACCGGCGGATCAGACGGATTCGGCGCAGACGCCCGAACCGTCGGAGGAGCAGCCGGAGCAGCAGCCCGAGGCCGACCCCGAGCTCGACACGCCGGAGGAATCCGACGCCAGCTACGCGGGCTCTGTGGTCGTCGTGGGCGACCGCGCGATGGAAATTCCCACGCGGCTGGATGATCTCATCACCAGCTATGCGGGCGCAGTCGAGAATCTTTCCAATGCCATGGGCCCGGATGTGCGCACGATCTCGCTCATCACACCGAACGGCGGCGAATTTTACTCCCCCGAGAGCCTGCACACCGGCGAGCACAGCCAGAAGGACATGATCGACTTCTGCTACAGCCAGATGAACGACAAGATCGTCACCGTCGACGCCTATTCCAAGCTCCGCAGCCACACGGACGAGTATATTTACTTCCGCACAGACCACCACTGGACACAGCTCGGCGCATATTACGCCTATACCGCCTTCTGCGAGGCCGCAGGCTTTGAGGCCGTCCCGCTGGACAGCTTCCAGACCGGCCGCTACGACACCTTCCTCGGCTCCATGTACGGCTTCACCGAGGGATATCCGCAAAGCGAGGTTTTGAAGCAGCACCCGGATTATCTGGAATACTATCTGCCCATTGCCGACACCCACGCGCGGTATTACGCGAATGGGAATCTCGAAAACGGCACGCCCGTAAGCGTCGTGTATACGAAGCTGGACGCTTCCGTTTCGAACAAATATCTCTGCTTCATCGGCGGCGATACGCCCATCTGCATCGTGGAAAGCGACGTGCCGGGGCCGACGTGCATCGTGCTGAAGGAGTCCTACGGCAATGCGTTCGTGCCGTTCCTCACGAGCCATTATGGACGCACCATCGTCATTGACCCGCGCGAGTTTAACCGCGACGGCAAGCCGAGCCTGAATCTGGCCGAATTTGCCGCCGAGCAGGGCGTGGACGATCTGATCGTTATCAATTATCCCTATATGATTAACAGCAAGGCGTTTATCCGCTACCTGAACGCGCTGGCGGGCGTACAATAAATTTTTATGAGGTGAATGGCATGGAATACCGGAAGCTGCCCCACGGAACCGAGCAGATCAGCGTCATCGGCCTCGGAACCTCCGTCGTCGGAGAACACTCCGTTCAGAACGTCGTGGAAACGGTGACGTTTGCGCTTGACAGCGGCGTCAATTATATCGATCTTGCGGGCGGCCACGCCGCCATCTTCCCCGGCATCGGAGAAGCCCTTGCCGGCCGGCGAAAGGATGCGTATCTGCAGCTGCATTTCGGTGCGGACTATACCTCCGGCGAATACGGCTGGAACCCGACGCTGGACGGCGTCAAAAAATCCGTCGCGTGGCAGCTGGAGCAGCTGAAGACCGATTACATCGACTTCGGCTTCATGCACTGTCTGGATGAAATTAGTGATCTGGAGGATTACGAGCGAAACGGCATTCTGCGCTATCTGCTTGAACTCAAAGCGCAGGGCGTTGTGAAGCACATCGGCCTGTCCACCCACGCGCCGAAGCTCGCCAGCCGCGTGCTGGACATGGGAATTCTGGACATGATGATGTTCTCCATCAACCCGATGTACGACTATGGCCACGGAGAGTTCTCCATCGGCAGCGCCTCCGAGCGCTACAGCCTCTATACCCGCTGCGAAAAAGAGGGTGTCGGCATTTCCGTCATGAAGCCGTTCAACGCGGGCCAGCTGCTCGACGCGAAAAAATCCCCGTTCGGACAGGCGCTCACGCCCGCGCAGTGCATCCAGTACGCGCTCGACCGTCCCGCCGTCCTGACTGTCATGCAGGGCGCGGCCAATGTGGAAGAGCTGAAGCAGAATCTTTCCTATCTCGACGCGAGCGCGCAGGAGCGGGATTATTCCGTCATTGCCTCCCTCACGCCGAAGGACACGAAGGGTACGTGCGTATACTGCAAGCACTGCCATCCTTGCCCGGCGGGGCTGGATATCGGCCTCATCAACAAGTATTACGACCTGTCCCGTCTGGGAGACGTATTGGCGAAGGAGCATTATCTGACGCTCGAAAAGACCGCCTCCGACTGCCTGCAATGCGGCCACTGCAACAGCCGCTGTCCCTTCTCCGTCGACCAGATGGCGCGGATGGAGGAGATTCAGGCGTATTTCGGCAGATAACCGTCCCCAAGGCTCCCCTGAAAGGGGAGCTGGCGCGAAGCTGACTAGGGTGTATCTGAAAACTCCCAACGCACCCGGACAGCGGCCCTTTTTGCGGTGCGCCGCGTCATTTTTCCTTGAAATACGTCAGTA
>CADBOK010000033.1 GCA_902796245.1 Oscillospiraceae bacterium
TGACCACAAGACCAAGACCAGAAGAAGATAAAAAATCAAACGCCCCGGAGCGGTCTGCCGCGCCGGGGCGAGGAGTTATTTATGAATGTTATTATCACCGGCGGCTCGCGCGGCATCGGAGCCGCCGCCGTGCGCGCGTTTTCCGCGCGCGGCGACCGGGTCGCGTTTCTCTATGAAAAGGAAGACGAAAAGGCGGCGGCTGTCGCCGCCGAAACAGGCGCGATCGCTATCCGCTGCGATGTGTCGGACGAGGCGGCGGTGAACGCCGCGTTCGCGCGGCTCCCGGGCGCGGACGTACTCATCAACAACGCCGGGATCGCGGATTACGATCTCATCAATGTGATCACGCCCGCACGCTGGCGCAGGCTGTTTGCCGTCAACGTCGACGGCGCGTTTTACTGCATCCGCGCGGCGCTTCCTCACATGCTGCGGCGGCAGTCCGGCTGCATTCTCAACGTCAGCTCTATGTGGGGACAGGTCGGCGCGTCGTGCGAGGCAGCGTATTCGGCGACGAAGGGCGCGCTCCTCGCTCTGACCAAGGCGCTGGCGCAGGAGCTGGGGCCGTCCGGCATCCGCGTAAACGCCGTCGCGCCGGGCGTCATTCAGACCGACATGTGCGCGCATGTGGCCCCCGCCGTCATGGAGGGCCTGCGGCAGCAGACGCCCATCGAGCGGCTGGGCACGCCGGAGGACATCGCGCGGGCGATGGTCTATCTGGCGGATGCAGAATTTATCACCGGGCAGGTCCTGCCCGTCAATGGAGGATTCGTCATTACCTGAACTTGCTTTTACAAAGGAGGAACCCATGAAACGCTTCTTGCACAGACTCCCGCTCCTGTTCGCCGTTCTTCTGCTGCTGACCACAGCAGTCCTCGCCGACATGGGCCCCAAGCCGCAGCTTACCGTCGTCGTGGAGCATGCACCGTCGGAGCTGTATTACCTCGACCTGCTTGCCGAGGGCGAATACGAGTACGACCCTGACTTTGCCATGGATGAGACCGGTCTTGACCCCGAGCTGCTGGCCGCATTTCGCGCCGCGATCCCCGACGGCTGGCATGCCTGCATCGCTGAAGGCACGACCGGCGCTCCGATCTGGGGAGAGCTCACCGGCGATCCCGTCGGGCCCACGAATTATCACAGCTTCCGCTATTACGGCGTCCCGGAGACATACCGCATTCTGATCGTCACGGCCTCCGGCGAGACATTTTTGTCGGACGTGCTGACGCGCAGGACGCTGCAGTCCTCCGTCACGGTCGACTGGATAGCGAAAACGGCGAAGCCGCCGCTGCAGTCCGAAGGATACCTGCTGCAATTCGCCGCGACGTTTGTGCCGACGATTCTCATCGAGCTGGTCGTTCTGCTGCTGTTCGGGTTTAAGCTGAAGGAAAACTGGAAGCCGTTCCTGCTCGTCAATCTCGTGACGCAGGGGCTGCTGCACGGGTATTTTGCGCTGTTCGCCGTCAATAACGGCGTCGGGCCGTGGTATTTCATGCTCTTCATCCCGGCTGAGCTGGTGATCGCGCTGCTCGAGGCGTGTATTTACCGCGCCGCGCTCAAGGGCCGGTCAAAGCGCCGCGCATTTTTCTGCGGCCTGTGCGCCAACGTCTGCTCGGCCGCGCTGGGGTATTTCCTCGCAGAACCGGTCTGGCAGTTCGTGGTATCCATCAGCTGAGACGGTTCTCCCCTCCCGCCTACCTAACGCTGTCAGGTTTACAGCTTGCTTGTAGGGGCGGGCGACTCTGTCCGCCCGCGGAAAGCAGTGTTTTATTCGGAAATACCGGCGAATCCGCAACATTTCAGGGGGCCGGCAGAGTCTCCGGCCCCTACGGAGATTCTACGTATTTCTATATGTCGAACGGGCGCGGCCAAAATTGGCCGCGCCCGTTCTTTGCGTTTATACCATCCGGCAGCAGGACTCGCAGTCTTCCTTTTTGGGGAATTTGCTGTGGTCGTACTCGATGTGGTTTTTCTCATAATAGTCCTGAATGGCGGACTTGACGGCCTCCTCGGCCAGAACGGAGCAGTGCAGCTTGTGCGCGGGCAGACCGCCCAGCGCGTCGACGACCTCCTGATTGGTCAGCGCCAGCGCGTCTTCCAGCGTCCGGCCCTTAATCATCTCCGTCGCGATGGAGCTCGACGCAATTGCGCTGCCGCAGCCGAACGTCTCAAACTTCACGTCCTCGATTTTGTTGTCCTGAATTTTCAGATACATCTTCATGATATCGCCGCACTTGGCGTTGCCGACCTCGCCGACGCCGTCCGCGTCCGCAATCTCGCCGACATTGCGCGGGTGCATGAAATGATCCATGACCGTTTCGGTATACAGTGCCATAATAAACCCCTCCTTACAGCGTAAACTGCCGCTTGCCGCTCATCAGGTCCTTCCAGACCGGCGACATGTTCCGCAGATATTCAACGATCGGCGGAAGCTCGGCAAGGATATAGTCGATTTCCTCTTCGGTGTTGTCCTCACAGATGGTCAGGCGCAGCGAGCCGTGCGCGACCTCGTGCGGCCGTCCGATGGCCAGCAGCACATGGCTGGGGTCGAGCGAGCCGGACGTGCAGGCGGAGCCGGAGGACGCGCTGATGCCCTTCGCGTCGAGCAGCAGCAGAAGGCTCTCGCCCTCGATGCCCTCGAAGCAGAAGTTCACATTGCCGGGCAGCCGCGGCTCGCGCGCACCGTTGAGCGCGCAGTGCGGAATTTTGGAAATGCCGTCGATGAGCTTGTCCCGCAGGGCCGTGACCTTCTTCGTGTTCGCGTCCATGTTGGCGCAGGCTTCCTTTAAGGCCGCCGCCATGGCAGCGATGCCGGGCACATTTTCCGTGCCGCCGCGCTTGCCGCGCTCCTGCGCGCCGCCCTCAATGAGGTTCGTGAGGATAATGCCGCGCCGCGCGTAGAGCATGCCCACGCCCTTCGGGCCGTGGAACTTGTGCGCGGACAGGCTCAGCATGTCGATGTGCATGGCGTTCACGTCGATCTTCACATGGCCCGCCGCCTGCACCGCGTCAGTGTGGAACAGCACGCCGCGCGCATGGCACACTGCACCGATCGCCTCAATCGGCTGGATGGTGCCGATCTCATTGTTGGCGAACATGATGGTCACGAGGCAGGTGTCGTCGCGGATGGCGTCCGCGACCTGCTGGGCCGAGACAAGGCCGTCTTCATGCACGTCCAGAAGCGTCACCTCAAAGCCCTGCTTTTCCAGCCGCTTCAGCGTGTGCAGGACGGCATGATGCTCGAACGTGGTGGAAATAATGTGCTTTTTGCCCTTGCGCGCGCCGAGATAGGCGGCGGAGGTAATGGCCTGATTGTCAGCTTCGCTGCCGCCGGAGGTGAAGTAGATCTCACGCGGCTGCGCGCCGAAGCAGGCGGCCATATTGGCCCGCGCCGTCTCGAGCACCTCCTTGGCCTGCTGGCCGATGGTGTAGAGGCTCGACGGGTTGCCGAAGGTGTTGTTCAGGTGATAGGTCATCGCGTCGATGGCCGTCTGGTGCATTCTGGTGGTCGCTGCGTTGTCCGCATAGACTTGCATCAATATCAGCTCCTTTGCAGGGAATTGTTTCTTGTGGCTTGAGCATAGCATATATTCCCCATAAAGTCAATAGGTTTATAGGCTGTACGAATTCAGAAAAAATTAAGGCTTTCTTCATTCGGGTTTGGTTGTTTTTCCGGTAAAATTTGTGTATGATGGGAACAATACATCCCGGAGGTATGGCTATGGCAAATATTCTGGATTATCTGGACTGGCGCGGCGATCTGACGCTGGCAGAGCGCGGGTTCAACGAGGTGGACAATCTGCTGATGGCGGAGCTGTGTTTTCTGGACTTTTCCGGCATCGTCCCGGCGGACTTCTCCGCGCCTGCGCCCCTGCCGGAGGCCATGCGCGCATACGACCGCCTGCGCCCGCAGGAGACGATGGGCGTACTCGTGCCGGAGCAGATCCCGGAGCTGGGGCGCAAAATGGCGGCGAGCCGCCGCTTTTCCGATCTGACGCTCTGCGGCTATGTCAGCCGCATCGACGAGGAAACGCAGACGCAGTTTTCCGCGCTGACGCTCCTGCTGCCGGATAAAACGGCCTATATTGCTTTCCGGGGCACCGACGACACCATCGTCGGCTGGAAGGAAGATTTCAATCTGGCGTTTTTGCCGGTCGTCCCGGCGCAGAGGATGGCGGCAGCGTATCTTCGCGCGGCGGCGCAGGCGCTCCCCTCGCAGCCGCTTCGCGTGGGCGGACATTCCAAGGGCGGCAATCTCGCGGTCTACAGCGCGGTGTTCTGCGGCGAGAGCGTACAGAACCAGCTCATGCGCGTATACAACAACGACGGCCCCGGCTTCCGCACGTCGCTGCTGGGCCTGCCGGAGCACAAAAACGTCGCGGATAAAATTACGACCATCCTGCCGGAATCATCCGTCGTCGGCATGCTGCTCGAGCATGAGGAGCGCTATGAGGTCGTGCGCAGCACGCAGAGCGGCCTGTGGCAGCACGACGGCTTCTCATGGCAGGTGCGCGGGGAGCGGTTCGAGCATTTGCCGGATCTGACCGAGGGCGGCAAGCTCGTCGACAAGACGATCCGCACGTTCATCCTCTCTCTGAGCCCGGAGCAGCGCGTGGCCTTTACCGACGCGCTGTTCGACATCCTCACCTGCACGGACGCAGGGACCCTCACCGACCTCAAGGAGGGCGGACTCAAGACGGCGGCGGCCATGCTCAAAAAATACCGGACGCTGGACAAGCCTACGCGCCACGCGCTTGGCAGCACGCTCCGCCTGTTCATGGCAGCCGGTGCAAAAACAGCGGCGTCCGAGCTCAACCCCGTGGGCCTGCTCCTGCGTCACCTGCCGCTGCAAAAGCTGGCAGACGATCTGGACGTGGATGAGTCAGAAAGTTGAAATCCGACCCCTGCCGCGCAGCGCGCGGCAGGGGTCGGCCGCCTTTACGCGGACATTTTTTGCACAGGGCTTGACAAATCCGGTCTAATGCGTTAGACTGCAATTACAGTCTAACGCATTAGACGAGGAGGAACATCCTATGCCCACCCCGAAGATTTTTGAGAGCGAATACCGGTTCTGCCTGATTTTATGGGAGCATGAACCGCTGCCCAGTGCGGAGCTGGCAAAGCTGTGCAGGGAAAGGCTCGGATGGAGCCGGACGACGACATACACGGTCATCCACCGATTGTCCGAGCGCGGCGTCGTAAAAAATGAAAACGGTGTCGTCTTCTCGCTCGTCTCCAAGGACGAGGCGCAGGCGGCGGAGCTGGACGAGCTGGTCGAGAAGACGTTCGAGGGCTCGCTTCCCGCGTTCGTCGCGGCGTTCGCGCGCAAGACAAAGCTCTCGCAGGACGAGGTCGACCGGCTGCGCGCCATGATCGACGGCTATGAGGAGAAGCAGCCATGACAACTCTTTTTCTCGGCTTTCTCAACCGCAGTCTGTCCGCGGCAGTTCTGATCTTTGCGGTCGTGCTGGTGCGGCTGGTGTTCAAAAAAGCGCCGAAGTGGCTGCTGTGCGCCCTGTGGGCGCTGGCGGCGGTGCGGCTGTTGTGCCCGGTCTCGATTGAAAGCGTCCTGAGTCTCATCCCGAGCGCGGAGCCGGTGCAGCCGGAGATCGTCTATTCTGCAGCGCCTGCCATCACGAGCGGCATTCCGGCGGTCGACGCCATTGTGAATCCGCCCTTACAGGCTGCATTCGCGCCCGCCCCCGCACAGAGCGCGAACCCGCTGCAAATCCTGACAGAGCTTGCCGCATGGGTCTGGCTCGGCGGCTGCGCGGCGCTGCTTCTGTACGCGGCTGTTTCCGCGCTGCGCCTGCGGCTTCGCGTGCGCACGGCGGTGCGGCTGGAGTGGAACGTGTTCCAGTCGGAATTCGTTCCGTCCCCGTTCATTCTCGGCGTGCTCCGGCCAAGAATTTATCTGCCCTTCGGGCTGGAACCCGGTGCGCAGGACATGGTCCTGGCGCACGAGCGCGCGCATTTAAAGCGCGGCGACCAGCTCTGGAAGCCGCTGGGCTTCCTGCTCCTGACGGCGTACTGGTTCAACCCCGTCTGCTGGCTGGCGTATATTCTGTTCTGCCGCGATATCGAGACAGCCTGCGACGAGAAGGTCGTGCGCGAGCTGGGCGACGGCTGCAAGGCAGCGTATTCCCGCGCGCTGCTGCAATGCAGCGTCCCGCGCCGGATGATTACGGCCTGCCCGCTGGCCTTCGGCGAGACGGGCGTCAAGGGGCGCATCAAGTCTGTTTTGCATTACAAAAAGCCCACGTTCTGGGTCGTGCTGGCGGCGGTATTCGTGGCCATCGCCGTGGCCGTGTGCTTCCTGACCGACCCGAAGACAGACACAGAGCAGCCGGAGGACGACGCACCGGTCTCTGTCTCGGACGGCCCTGCAGAGGTGGACAGCGCTCCGCCGACAAGCGAATTCTTTTCCAGCATACAGGACTACGCTGAATATTATATCGCGCAGGTCATTTTGCCGGAGCCGGTCGAATACAAGGTGCTGACCGACGGCGGCTTCGAGACTGTAACGGACACGGTGCAGGACGCGCAGCTGGTGAACCTCGAACAGCTTGCTTCCCTCTCCGGCCTCGATCCGGAGGGTGATTTACAGCTCTGGAGCTACAAAATTGCGGTTGCGCCAAAGAACGCCGACGGACGCACCTTTATGCTGGGCGCCGATACCGGCCTTTCATACATCGATGGGCGGGAATACCTGCTGGACAGCACCCGCTATCTCGTGACCGTCACCTATCGCAGCCAGACGCAGGACTACCGCCTGCTCGGCTGGACAAAGGACACAGACGGCACGGCGCTGGCCGTGTATGAGCAGTCCGGCCGCCTGGCGGACTATCTGCGCGACATTTACGCCGCGACGCACGGCGCGAATACCATGCAGGGCTATTTCTATCCGGGCTTTTACAACGGCATGGATGGCTTCGGTGAAGCCGTTCACATCGACGCATACTTCTGCACCTTCCCGGATGAAGCCGGCGGCTGGGGCGCGTATCTGCCCACGACCGGCTGGATTTACGATGAAACCGGTCTGGTATCCAGTGAGCACCTGACAGGTTCAACGCTCAAAGCGGAATTTCTCGCCGGTACAGACGTTTCCAGCCGCATCGCGGATTATGCCGCATACGATTCTCAGCTGACCAGCCGCTATACGGTCTTCACGCTGGCCTCCGGCACGGAGAATACGCTGGTCTACCTCTTCGGCGCAGCCGACGGCTGCTATGAGGTGCGCGTGCATTGGACGCTGGGCGAGGACCGGGAAACGTCTTCGGGGTATAATCCATATTTGCAGACCCGCTGTGAGGGGCAGCTTCTGAAGCAGATGGCGGCCAGCTTTACCCCGCTGGATACCGACGGCACCGTGCTGGACACGACGCTGCTGGCGCAGGTCGGCGCGTACCGGCTGCTGGTGCGGTATGACGCTGCCTTGTGCCCCGAGGGAAGAGCCGGCTGTAACCGGCATTGGGAGACGTCGCTGGTGTCCCGCTCTGCGGAAACCGGCGCGGAGACTGTCGTCGACGGCCCGCGTGAAAACGCCGTCTACTGGTTCTTGAAATCGGAATACGAAGACACAGCGGCGTTTCTCGGCATTTCCGAACAGGATGCCCACACCGGGCTGCTGTCCGCCGGAAATATGGAGGTCTTCTTCCTGTCCGGAACGGCGAATGTCAATTTCCTGCTGTCGGATGTGTTCCTTTCCGGCCCGAATGAACCGCCTGCGGCAGCAGAGACGAATAAAACCGTTCCCGTCCAGCCGTGCGAGCTGACGCTGCCCAACGGCGTCTATCTCGGCATGGACTATGAGACGGCAGTGCAAACGGCGCAGCGCTACCGGAACAGCCGCGTCTGGCGCGGCCGGATGCCGGGCGATAATTTCACCGTTGACGGCGTAAGCTACTATTTTACGCCGGATTCTGACCGCGTGCTGCGGCTGGACTCCGTGGATATCACGCCGGACGCAGATAGCGGCGCATTTTCTCCTGCCTTCCTGCGCGGCGCGGCGATCGGCAGCAGTCTGCAAAGCATTCTGGACACCATCCCGGTAGACCCGCAGGTGCAGCTTCTGACGCTGCCGCAGGATTACTACCGGACACAGGATCTGTACGGCAACCGTGCGGCGGCCTCATATGCGTTCCTCGGCGCTGGTACCGACTACCACCTGAATTTTTATACAGGAAATTTCAGCGCCTCACTGCGGTTTGATGACAGCGATGCGGTCATTGAGATTTTCCTGAGCGCGAGACATTAAAAAGCAAAGGCTGCGCCGCCTCCGATTGCGCTTGCATTTCGCGTCTCCTGCGGTATAATAGAGAAAAAACCGCAGGAGGAATACCCCTATGATTGCTCTCGCTTGTGACCACGGCGCGCTTGACCTCAAGAACGCCATTATGAAGCATTTGGATAAGCGCGGCCTCGCCTATAAGGACTTCGGCTGCTACACCAAGGACAGCTGCGACTATCCCGACTTTGCAGGCCCGGCGGCGCAGGCCGTTGCCAGCGGCGAATGTGACCGCGGCATCGTCTGCTGCACGACCGGCATCGGCGTGTCCATCACGGCCAACAAGGTCAAGGGCATCCGCTGCGCGCTGCTCGATAATCCCATGTCCGCAAGACTCACCCGCGAGCACAACGACACCAACATGATGTCCCTCGGCGCAGCCGTGACGGGTGAAATGCTGGCGCTTGAGATCGTCGACGTGTGGCTGGACACGGCGTTTTCCGGCGTCGAGCGCCACCAGCGGCGCATCGACAAGGTGATGGCCTACGAAAATGCGTGAGCTTACCTGCCTATGCGCGCAGATCGAAGCGTTTGCGCCCTATAACGAGCAGGAGGAGGCCGACCGGCGGCAGATGCTTGCCGACATGACCGTCTTCCCTGACCTTCTTACGCGCGAAAACGCCACGGCGCACTTTACCGCCTCCTGCTGGGTCGTAAACCCGGACAGGACGAAGGTGCTCATGGCGTATCACAATCTCTATCAATCCTGGGCCTGGCTCGGCGGGCATGCCGACGGAGAATCAGATCTCCTTTCTGTTGCCCTGCGCGAGGCGAACGAGGAATCCGGTATTCAGGCCGTTCCCGTCTCCCCGGAGATCTTTTCGCTGGAAATTCTGCACGTCGCGCCGCATGTCAAGCGCGGGAAATTCGTCTGCGCGCATCTGCACCTGAACGCAACGTATCTGCTGGAAGCGGACGATCTGGCCCCCATCCGCTGCAAGCCGGATGAAAACAGCGCCGTGCGCTGGCTTTCTGTGCGGGACGTTTTATCCTCCGTCTCCGAGCCCGCCATGCGCCCGGTCTATCAGAAGCTGATGGAAAAGGCCGCCGCGCGCTGAAGCGTCCATGAATATGCCAAAAAGCCCGCCTTTCGGCGGGCTTTTGTGTTTCGGGGATTTTTTATTTTGCGGCCTTGGCAGCCTTCTTGGCGGCCTTCTCGCGCTCGAGGCGGGAGATGAACAGCGCGCAGGTCGCATCGCCGGTGATGTTCAGAGCTGTGCGGCCCATGTCAAACAGCTTGTCGACGCCCGCGATGATCGCGATGCCCTCGACCGGCAGACCGACCTGGGTCAGGACCATCGCCAGCATAATCATGCCAGCGCCGGAGACACCGGCAGTACCGACAGAGGCGAGCGTGGCGGTCAGAACGATCATGGCCATATCGCCAAGCGTCAGCTGAACGCCGTAGCAGCAGGCA
>CADBOK010000034.1 GCA_902796245.1 Oscillospiraceae bacterium
ACTATAGTACAGCGTTCTCTTGATACTGTATCAAAAACATATTCTGCCTTTGTGCCTTTTAAAATTACCGCCTTTGAGCCTGAGATAAGGCTGCCGAACCAGTGCATTTTTGCACCCGTATGATAGAGCGGTGGAATACAGAGGAATACATCGTCCTTTGTCTGCCCGTGGTGGTGCTGCTCGGTCATGCAGGAGCATACAAGCGCCTTGTGCCGGTGCAGGATCGCCTTCGGGAAGCCGGTCGTGCCGGAGGAGAAATAAATTGCCGCGTCGTCGTTTTCATCCAGCGCGACAGGCGGGACGCTCGATGAGCAGAAGCCCATGAGCCTGCGGCAGTCCTCGGCATAATCCGGCACGTTCCGGCCGACAAACAGCCGGAGTCTGACGCGCGTCAGGCTTTCCTGAATCGGGTCGAGGCGTGTAATGAACTCCGGCCCGAAGACCAGAACCTCTACATCCGCCAGATCGAGACAGTAGGAAATCTCATCGGACGCATACCGGAAGTTGAGCGGAACGGCGATGCAGCCGGCCTTTAAAATGCCGAAGTAGACCGGCAGCCATTCCAGACAGTTCATCAGCAGAATGCCGACCTTTGTGCCGCGCCGGATGTTCCGGCTCAGAAGAAAATTAGCAAACCGGTTCGCCCGGCGGTCAAAATCGCGCCACGAAAGCTCCCGCCGGTACGGCGCGTCGGGCTGCGCCTCGGCAATCAGGCTCGCTTCGCGCCAGGTAACGGCACTGTCGCGCTCTTCCGACGGGTTGACCTCGACCAGCGCGATATCAGACCCGTAAAGTCTTGCGTTCCGCTCCAGAAAATCCGTAATGACCATATAAAATCCTCCCTTGCAGCGGATCGCGGATAAAAGAAAACGCCCGCTGCACATTCTGAAAAAGTGCAGAGGACGAGAAGTTCCCGTGGTACCACCTCTATTTACCGCATACGCGGCCTCAACGGGCGCAATCATGCCCACTGCGCGCTATCGGGCGCACCCGTCTTCGTCTACTTGCGGCCCGGCCGCGTTCGGGAAGCTGCTCGGAAAGGTATTCCGCCCGGATGCCTGTGCTGCCTTGCACCAAACGGCAGCTCTCTGGACAGGATAAATCGGGGCGTACTTGGTTTCGTCATGGCATTCAATATGTCAAACTTTAACACAGTTTGTCGTTGAAGTCAAGTGTCCGCCGTGATTTTTGAGGATTCTTCCAAATGTTGACGAGACAGCTCGGAAAGCCCTGATTTCACTTGCATTGCAGCGGACAAAACGGTATAATAGGATTGCAATACAGTGAACGGATTTTGCATGCCGCCCCCGGCGGCTTTCAGCACAGAAGAAAGAGAGGAGTTTCAGCATGCAGAAGCTGGCGGCTTTTTTGAAACGGTTCCATTCCGGCCCTGCGGCAGACGCCTGCGAATATCTTGGCTGCCATACGCGCGAAGACGGCGAGGGATACGTGTTCCGCGTCTGGGCGCCGCATGCGCAGGCTGTGAGCGTCGTCGGCGACTTTAATTTCTGGAATACGGCGGATCTTCCCATGCGGAGGATCTCGGACGGGGTCTGGGAGGCCGTTTCCGTCTATGCAAAGGCCGGACAGGCATATAAATACTGCGTGACCGGCCCGGACGGCCGCATGGTCTACAAGACTGACCCCTACGGGAACCGCTGCTGCGCGCTGCCGGAGACGTCCAGCATGATCGACCCGCCGGACGGCTTCGAGTGGCACGACGCGCTCTACCGCGCCCGCGCGGCCAGACAGTCGGCGATCAAGCGCCCGGTCAATATCTACGAAGTCCACGCGGGCTCGTGGAAGCGGCACGAGGACGGCAGCTATCTCAACTATGAAGAGCTGGCCGCGGAGCTGGTTCCCTATGTCAAGAACATGGGCTATACGCATATTGAGCTGCTTCCCATTATGGAATATCCCTACGATCCCTCGTGGGGCTATCAGATCACCTGCTATTTTGCCCCGACCTATCGCTATGGAACACCGAAGCAGCTCATGCGGTTTGTCGACGCCTGCCACAAGGCCGGTATTGGTGTCATTCTCGACTGGGTACCCGCGCATTTTCCGAAGGATGAAAACGGTCTGTTTGAGTTTGACGGGACCTGCTGCTATGAGCTTTCCGACCCGATGATGAACGAGCATCCGGACTGGACGACCCGCATTTATGATTACGGCAAGCCGGAGGTACAGTCGTTCCTCATCTCCAATGCCTGCTATTGGCTGCGTTATTTTCACGTCGACGGAATTCGAGTCGATGCAGTTGCGTCCATGCTCTATCTGGACTATAATCGCAGACAGTTTAAGCCTAATAAATTTGGTGGCCGTGAAAACCTTGAAGCGATTGAATTTTTGCGCAGGCTCAACGAAGCTGCGTTCCAGGCCAATCCCGCAGTCATGATGATCGCCGAGGAATCCACGGCTTTCCCGCTCATCACCAAGCCGGATTACGACGGCGGCCTCGGCTTCCTGTTCAAATGGAACATGGGCTGGATGAACGATATGCTCAAATACATGTCGCTCGACCCGCTGTGGAGAAAGGGAGATCATAACGCGCTGACGTTCTCCATGACGTATGCCTATTCCGAGAATTTCATTCTGCCGCTCAGTCACGACGAGGTTGTACACGGAAAATGCTCGCTCATCAATAAAATGCCGGGCAATTACGACGACAAATTCAATAACCTGCGCACGTTCTTCGCCTATCAGATGGCGCACCCCGGCAAAAAGCTCAATTTCATGGGCAATGAATTCGCACAGTTCATCGAGTGGAATTATACGCAGGGGCTCGACTGGCTGCTGCTTGGCTATGAAAAGCATCAGAAGATGCAGCATTTTGTCCGCACGCTCAACCATTTTTATCTTGAAAACCGCTGCCTGTGGGAAAACGATTCCGACTGGGACGGCTTCCGCTGGCTTTCCTGCGACGACCGTGACAATTCCGTCGTTGCTTTCCGCCGCATCAGCCGCAAGGGACAGGAGCTGATCGCCGTGTGCAATTTCTGCCCGGTGCTGCGGGAGAATTACCGCCTGCCGCTTCCGAAGGCCGGATGGTATCAGCCGGTTCTCAATACCGACGATGCGCAGTTCGGTGGCTTCGATTTCCAGCCTGCGCCCGTTCATGCGGAAAAGGAAAAGCAGCCGCAGGGGGAATACGCCTACAGCGGCGTGTTCCGCATCCCGCCGATGAGCGTATGCTTTTATAAGCATGTCAGAAATAAACCGGAGAAATAAAACAGGAACAAAGGAAAAAACAGGAGGAGATCCAGCTATGCAATTCCAGAAAAAACGTTGTGTCGCCATGCTCCTGGCAGGTGGTCAGGGCAGCCGTCTGATGGTTCTGACGGAAAACACGGCCAAGCCTGCCGTCCCGTTCGGCGGCAAATACCGCATCATCGATTTCCCGCTTTCCAACTGCGTAAACTCCAAAATTGACACGGTCGGTATTCTGACCCAATACCAGCCATTGGAGCTCAACGAGTACATCGGCAACGGCCAGCCGTGGGGCCTGAACTCCTCGCACGGCGGCGTACAGGTCCTTCCGCCCTATGCCAAGAGTAAAAACTCCGAGTGGTATAAGGGCACGGCCAACGCCATCTATCAGAACATTCCCTTTATCGAGCGCTATCACCCCGATAACGTGCTGATTCTGTCCGGCGACCACATCTATAAGATGGACTACGCCGCCATGCTTCGCTTCCATGAGCAGCGCGATTCCGACTGCACCATTGCCGTGCGCGAGGTTCCGCTGAAGGAGGCCTCCCGCTTCGGCATCATGAATACCCGCGAGGACGGTTCCATCTATGAATTTGAAGAGAAGCCGAAAAAGCCCAAGAGCACGAATGCGTCCATGGGCATCTACGTCTTCAAATGGAGCGTGCTGAAGGCGTTCCTGGAGGCGGACGAGGCTGACCGCACCAGCGAAAATGACTTCGGCAAAAATATCATCCCTGCCATTCTGAATGCGGGCCACAAGCTCTACGCTTACCGGTTTGAGGGCTATTGGAAGGACGTCGGAACGATCTCCAGCCTTTGGGAAGCCAATATGGATCTGCTCGGCAAGCATCCGGCATTCGATATCTACGGCGCGGCTGGCCATAAGATCTACGCCAGAAATCAGGCCATGCCGTCGAGCTATATTGCAAAGTCCGCCGAAATCCGCGAGAGTTTTGTCGCCGAGGGCTGCAACATTGAAGGCTGCATCACGCATTCCATCATCTCCACCGGCTGCACCGTCGGCAAGGGCGTGGAGATCACCGACAGTGTCATCATGCCGGATGTGACCATTGAAAACGGCGCGATTATCCGCAGTGCCATCATCGCCGAGGGCTGCCATATCAAGGCCGGCGCACGTGTAGGCGATTATATTGAGGGTGAAGAGCGGAAGATCAGCGTGATCGGCAAGGACAAGACCATCGATGAAGGCACCGTGATCGATGCCGGCGCGATCGTATAAGAGAGAGGGGGATACCAACATGGAAGCAATGGGCATTATTTTCTCCAATATCTATGACAGCAGCATGGGTGAGTTGACCCGTGAGCGGACTTCAGCCTCCATCCCGTTCGGAAGCCGCTATCGCCAGATTGACTTTGCCCTGTCCAACATGGCAAACTCCAAGATCAGCAACATCGGCATTGTCACAAAATATAATTACCAGTCCCTGATGGATCACCTCGGCAACTGCGAGGAGTGGGACCTCAAGCTGGGCGAGGGTGTCCGATTCCTGCCTCCGTACGCCACCGGCCACACCGGCGCCTACCGCGGCAAGCTCGAAGCGCTGCAGACCGCCATGCCGGTGCTCGGCCGCTGCGATGCTGAGTACGTCGTGCTGTCCGACACGACCGTCCTGTGCGCGATCAATTTTGCGGCAGTCCTTGAAGAGCATATCGCCTCCGGCTGTGATATCACGGTCATTGCAAAGGCGGGCCGCGCCAACGGCAAGACCCGCCAGCCGCTGGCCGTCAAGCTCGGTGACGACGGCA
This sequence comes from Oscillospiraceae bacterium, assembly GCA_902796245.1. Classification (GTDB taxonomy): domain Bacteria; phylum Bacillota; class Clostridia; order Oscillospirales; family Oscillospiraceae; genus CAG-170. The sequence goes on from CADBOK010000034.1 coordinate 4,981, forward strand.
AGATCGTCGATCTGGCCGTCGACTACTGCGCGCCGGAGGATTATCTTGTCGGCATGAGCATGTTCATCATGCGCCGCGACAAGCTCATTCAGGTCATCCGCGAGATGGTACCGCACGGGAAATACCATCTGGAACGGGATTTCATCCTGCCGGAGTATAACGCTGGCAATCTGAAGGTCAACGTCTATCCGTTCCATAACGTCGCCCTGTTCAATCAGAGCGTGGACGAGTATTTTGTCAACAACATGAAGCTGCTTGACGCGGATGTGCGCCGCAGCCTCTTCCGCAGCGAGATTCCCATTTATACCAAGGTCCGTGACGCCGTCCCGACACTCTTTGGCTACCACGGTCAGGCGGCGAACTGCTTGATCGCCGACGGCTGCCATCTGTTCGGCAAGGCGGAAAACTCGGTAATCTTCCGCGAGGTCGACATTGAAGACGGCGCGGAGGTTCGCGATTCGATCATCATGCAGGGGAGCAAGATCGGCGCGGGCGCGTCGATCCGGTACTGCATTTTGGATAAGAATGTTACAATTCGCCCGGGCACGAAGCTGCTCGGCTCGATTGACCACCCGCTTGTGGTCGACAAAGGAGATACCGTATGAAAATCGCAGTAGTTGCCTCTGAGGCCGCGCCGTTCGTCAAGACTGGCGGCCTTGGCGACGTGATGCAGGCGCTTCCGCTTGCGCTTTCCAAACAGAAAAACACTTATGTCAGCCTGTTTATCCCGTATTACAGTCAGATCAAATACTCCGGAAAGTGGCAGACGGAATTTCTGGGGGCGTTTGACGTGCCGCTGGCCTGGCGGCGGGAGTATGTCGGTATTTTCCGCCTGAAGACCCGCCGCAAGAAGCTCCAGATCTATTTCATCGACAATGAGCACTACTTTAATCGCGGCGGCGTTTACGGCTTTGCCGACGACGGCGAGCGCTACGCCTATTTCAGCAAGGCTGTCCTTGCGGCCATGAATTATCTCGAGCTCCGGCCCGAAGTGGTCAGCTGCCACGACTGGCAGGCCGCGCTCATCCCGCTGCTGCTGAAAACGGAATATCACGGCTGCTTCCCGGACACGAAGAGCGTGTTTACCATCCACAATATTGAGTATCAGGGCAAGTGCAATCTGCAGTTTAACTATGACGTGCTAGGCCTCGGCGCAGGCTGCGACGAGATTCTGCGCTTTGACGACTGCACGAACTTCATGAAGTCCGCCATTGTCACGGCCGACCGCGTGACGACCGTTTCCGAGACTTACGCGCAGGAGCTGCGCTATCCGTATTATTCCCATAGGCTCGATGGTGTCCTGCAAAGCAGAGGCTCCGACTTCTCCGGGATCACCAACGGCATTGATATGCAGGTCTTTGATCCTGCAAAGATGGATTCCATTGCGCAGAATTACACCGCAAAGACGCTTCGGGAGGGCAAGACTGCCAACAAGCTTGTCCTTCAGCAGCGCGTCGGCCTGCCGGAGGACAGAGATGTAGCTGTTCTGGCAATGGTCACCCGTTTGGCCGGGCACAAGGGCATCGATCTTCTGTGCTATATTGCAGAGCGTCTGATCCAGCGCCGTATCCAGCTTGTCATCATCGGCACGGGCGAGGAAAAGTACGAATGGTACTTAAACACCCTGCGCGACCGCTTCGGCGATAAGGTTTCCGTCAATCTGCTCTTTGACGGCGGACTGGCAAATCTGGTTTATGCGGCTTCCGACATGTATCTAATGCCGTCGAAGTCCGAGCCCTGCGGCCTGTCGCAGCTGATCGCCATGCGCATGGGCTCTGTTCCTGTTGTCAACGCGACGGGAGGGCTCAAGGACACCGTCTGGCCGTATAACGAGGCGGACGAGACCGGGCGCGGCTTTACCTTCCAGAGCTACAACGCGGACGATTTCCTTGCCGCCATAGACCGCGCGCTTGCGCTGTATTATAATGAGCCGGAAAAATGGCTGCGCCTTGCGGAAAACGATATGGCCATCGATTCAAGCTGGGATGCTCCGGCGCAGAAATATATGGCGCTGTTCCAGTCTGTCTGCGGACAGTGAGCGCCTGAAAAAAGATACTTAGATAGATAAAGGACATATAAAAGCAATGACAAAAGAGAACCTTCTTCAGCACTTACAGGAATGCTGCGACCGGATGTTCGGCTGCTCGCTTGAAATGGCGACAGAAAAGCAGGTCTACCGCGCTGTATGCGTCGCTGTGCGCGAGCTTCTGGAAGACGATCGCCGCACATTCGTCGAGCAGACGCGAGCAGAGCAGCGCAAGCAGGTCTATTACATGTCGATGGAATTTCTGGTCGGCACGAGCCTGCGCAACAATCTTTATAACATGGGTCTGCTGGAACCGGCAGGTGAGATTCTGCACGATCTCGGCTTCAGTCTGGAAAGCCTCTGTGCGCTTGAGCCGGACGCAGGACTCGGCAATGGCGGCCTTGGCCGTCTGGCCTCGTGCTACATGGACGCAGCGACCGGCCTGAACTATCCCGTGACCGGCTTCTCCATCCGCTACGAGTTCGGCATTTTCCGCCAGAAGATCGTCGACGGCTGGCAGATGGAATTCCCGGACAACTGGCTCGAAATGGGCGATGTGTGGCTGCATACCCGCAAGGACGACGCTGTGGAGGTCCGCTTCGGCGGGCAGGTGCATGAGTGGATGGACGGAGACAAATTCAAAACCGCCCAGACCGGCTATCAGTCCGTCATTGCCGTACCGCATGATCTGTATATTTCCGGCTACGGCTCCAAGGCCGTCAATAAGCTGACGCTCTGGAGCGCCAGCATGCCGCAGAGCTTTGACATGAGTGCATTCTCGCGCGGCGATTATGTCCGCGCGCTTGAGCAGAACACCATGGCCGAGGCGATCTCGAAGGTTCTCTATCCTGCGGACGACCATATCAACGGCAAGTGCCTGCGTCTGCGCCAGCAGTATCTGCTGGTGTCCAGCTCGCTGCAGTCGATCCTGAACGAGCATCTGAAAAACTATCATACGCTCGATAATCTGGCAGAGAAGGTCGCCGTCCACATCAACGACACGCACCCGGCGCTCTGCGTGCCCGAGCTCATGCGGCTGCTGATCGACGAGCACGACTACGGCTGGGAACGCGCGTGGGAGATCACCTGCGCGACGCTTTCCTATACCAACCATACCGTCATGGCCGAGGCGCTTGAGCGTTGGCCGGTCGAGCTGTTCCGGGAACAGCTGCCGCGCATTTACGCTATCTGCCGGGAAATCAACCGACGCCTCATGGAAAAGCTGCATTATGTCTATCCAAACGACCCCGGCAAGTGGGAATACATGGCGGCTGTCACGGACAGCGAGGTCCGCATGGCAAACCTGTGCCTGGCCTGCTGCCATAAGATCAACGGCGTTTCACAGCTGCACACGGACATTCTTGAAAAGACCATCTTCCGGGATTATTACAATCTCGATCACAGCCGCTTCCTGAACATCACCAACGGCATTGCATACCGCCGCTGGCTGTGCCAGTCGAATCCGGCGCTGACCGGCTATCTGCAGTCGCTCATCGGCGACGGCTTCCTGAAGGACGCGAACGCGCTTGAAGCGCTGCTTCCGTACCGCGATGATCCGGATGTTCTGGAAAATCTGCAGGCGATCAAGCGCAAGAACAAGGTGCGCCTTGCCGCCTATATCGCGGAGCACAACGGCGTCAACGTCGACCCCGATTCGATCTTCGACGTGCAGGTCAAGCGTCTGCATGAGTATAAGCGGCAGCTGCTGAACGTCCTGCATATTCTGACGCTTTACAATGAGATCAAGGATCACCCGGAAAAACCGGTCTTCCCACAGACCTTTATCTTCGCGGCCAAGGCCTCCGCAGGCTATTACCTGGCCAAGCAGATTATTTCGCTCATTGTCGCCGTTTCCAATCTCGTGAACTCCGATCCGCAGGTGCAGAACAAGCTCAAGGTCGTTTTCATTGAGGACTATAAGGTTTCGCTGGCGGAGATCATTATTCCGGCAGCCGACCTGTCCGAGCAGATCTCCGTTGCGGGCAAGGAAGCCTCCGGCACTAGCAACATGAAGCTGATGATTAACGGCGCGGTCACGCTTGGCACGCTTGACGGAGCTAACGTCGAAATCCGCGAGCGCGTAGGCGACGAGAACATGTTCCTGTTCGGCATGACCGCCGACGAGGTGCAGGCGCTCTGGCAGCGCGGCTATGACCCACGCCAGTTCCTGACACCGGAGCTGGACAGGGTTCTGCAAATGCTGACCTCCGGCGTGTTGGGCCAGCGCTTCGACGATGTGGCCGCTTCGCTCCTGACGCCGCGCTTCGGTGCCGCCGACAGCTACATGACCGTCGCGGACTTTGCAAGCTACAAGGCGGCAAAGGCCCATGCGGTTGAGGTCTATCAGGATCGCAGCCGCTTTACGAAAATGTCTCTCACGAACATTGCAAGAGCCGGAATCTTCTCCTCCGACCGCTCGGTTGAGCAGTACGCGAAGGAGATCTGGAATCTGTAATTTCTGCACCAAATATTTCGAAGGGGCCGGCGGCACCGTCGGCCCCTTCGCTGATGAAAATGGACGGTACGCCATATGAGAATCCTATTCGACAGTAAGCTTTCCCAGTTCAAAACGCCCTTTGGAACGCTCAAAAAGCAGGAGAATTGCACGCTGCACATCCTGATTCCGTGCTCCTGCCGCACAACAGCGGTCTGCCTTGTCTTGCAGGCAGAAAACGGCACGGAGCTGCGCCGCGTTCCATTTGCAAAGCAGTCGGACGATACGCTCTACGATACCTGGGGCGGAACACTGACTGTTTCCGAGGCCGGACTGTATTTCTACTACTTCCACATCACCACGCAGGACGGCGCGTTCCGCCTGTTCAAGCAGGGTGAGAGCGACACGAATATGGAAGACGGCGGTCTCTGGCAGGTCAGCGTTCTGGAAGACAAATTCCCCGTCCCGGACGACTGCGCGGGCGCGGTCATGTATCAGATCTTCCCGGATCGTTTTTACCAGGCCGGAACCTGTGATCTGACCGGCAAGATCGAGCCCTACTGGGTACACGAAAACAAGGATGACGTGCCGGTCTATCTGCCGGACGCCAACGGTGAAGTGCTCAATAACGATTTTTACGGCGGCAATCTGAACGGGATCCGTGAAAAACTCCCATATCTGCATGCGCTCGGCGTGGAAATCCTGTATCTCAATCCGATTTTCTATGCCTGGTCGACGCACCGGTACGACACCTGTGATTATAAGCGCATTGATCCCATGCTTGGCACAGAGGCCGATTTCCGTGCGCTCTGCGACGCGGCGCATGCGCTGGGCATGAAGGTCATTCTTGACGGCGTATTCAGTCATGTCGGAAGCCGCAGCGCCTATTTCCAACAGGCGATCCACGATCCGGCCTCGCCGTACCGCGGCTGGTTCCGGTTCAAGCAGTATCCGGATGTCTACGACAGCTGGTGGGGGATCACGACACTGCCGTGCATCGAAAAGATGAACCCGGATTATATGGACTATCTCATTGACAGCGACGACAGCGTCGTTGTGCGCTGGCTGAAGCTCGGCGCGGACGGCTGGCGGCTGGACGTCGTCGACGAGCTGCCGGATGCGTTTCTGGCGCGTCTGCGCGAACGGATCCGACAGGTCAAGCCGGATGCGCTTCTCGTCGGCGAGGTCTGGGAGGATGCGTCCAACAAAATCGCGTATGACTGCCGCCGCCGGTATTTTACCGACCGGCAGCTGGACTCCGTCATGAATTACCCGTGGCAGAAGGCCATTCTGCGCTATGTGCGCGGGGAAGACGACGGGACGGGGCTCGGCGCGTCCATCCGCACGATCGCGGAGAATTATCCGCCCGACGTGCTGCAAACCGTGATGAACATTCTGTCCACGCACGACACACCGCGCGCCGTCAACGCGATTTTGGATCCGCGCGACGGCGACCGTGCGGAGCTTGCCCGGAGAAGCTTTACGGCAGAGCAGCTTGAAGAAGGGAAAAAACAACTCAAAATGGCGGCGTTTCTGCAATTCATGCTCCCCGGCATGCCGTGCATCTATTACGGCGATGAGGCGGGCATGACCGGCTACCGCGACCCGTTCAACCGCGCGTATTATCCGTGGGGCAGGGAAGACAACAATCTGATCTCGTTCTACCGTTCGCTGGCGCGCGTAAAAAAAGCTACGCCTGCCCTGCGGCACGGCACGGTTCTTGTTTTGGAGGCAGGCGGCGGGCGGCTGATGCTGCTGCGGCAGCACGAGGGGAAAAATGTGGCTGTCTGCTGCAATCGGTCGGAAAGCCCGTGGCCGCTCCCGCACAGCGGCACGATCCTCCTCGGCGGCGGCATCGCCGAATACACCGGCGAAACCCTCACACTCGGCCAAGGCGGCTTCTGCGCCATGGAACGCGAATAAAGAAAATACGGGACGCACCGGATGGTGCGTCCCGATCTGGTATCTGCTTATTTTTTCGTCAGTGTCAGCCGATAATCATCGCCGTCTTCGCAGACAGCGGCCTGATAGCCGCTGTGCGCGGCAAAGCGCTTGATATTCTCAACGGCAGTTTCGTTGTCGACCAGCACGTCCAGCGCGGCAGGCTGGTCTTTTTTGATCGCCTCCTGCACCATGACGACCGGCATGGGGCAGAGATAGCCTCTTGCATCAACCATTTTTCTGTGCCTCCTGTTTCTTCATGCTGTTTACATAAGATACAACCAGAACGATTACAATGCCGAGAATGACAGCGACTTTGCCCTTTGTGGAGATACCGCCGACGACATACTCGCCAGCCTCGTTCATGGAGTCCGCATTGCCGGCCAGACCGAAGTTGTGTGCGAATGCAGCGCCGACGATCATGCCGAACACCGTGACGGCAGAATCCGCGTTGCCGCTGCCGGCAAGAATGAGCTGACGCAGCGGGCAGCCGCCCAGCAGCACAGAGCCCCAACCGGCCAGCAGCATGCCGAGGAAGTTCCAGACGTGGCTGGAATGTGCAACAGGCTGCGAAGTAAAGCCAAGCTTGAAGTTATGCATGGCAAGGTTGCCGATCAGAACGGTGACAAAGATGGCGATGAAGCCCCACAGCAGGTGCATATCCTTGAACATCATCGTGTCGCGCAGACCGCCGACCATGCACATACGGGATTTTTGTGCCAGTGCGCCGACGACCAGCGCGATCACCAGTGCGATCAGGAACGGCGCATGCTTGGAGCCGGGGCCTTCCTCAGAAAGCTTGAACAGGGTGGGGACAGTCAGGAAGAGGATCAGCAGGCCAACCATCACAGCGGGCAGTACCGTGCCGTCAAGCGTCTTGGTGGCGTAGTTCCGCTGAAGCGTGAAGCCCTTGCGGATGAAGAGCGTACCGAGGAAGATGCCGAATGCAAAACCGGCCAGACCGACGACGGCGTTCAGATCACCGCCAGCCAGACGCAGCACCATGCGAAGCGGGCAGCCGAGGAAGGCCAGCGCGCCGATCATGACGAACGCGCCAAGCACAAAGCGCAGCGCGGGAGACGAACCGGCTCTTGCTTTCCATTCTTTAGAGGCCAGCGCCATCAAAAAGCTGCCGAGCACAAGCCCGATGATCTCCGGGCGGACATACTGGACCTTTGCCGCGGAATGCAGGCCCACAGCGCCCGCGATATCACGCTCAAAGCAGGCGATGCAGAAGCCCATGTTGGCCGGGTTGCCGAGCGCCGTCAGCACAAGCGCCGCGATGCCAATGACAACGCCGGTCAGAATGACGAACAGGTTTTCTTTTTTCATGTTCTCTTTCCTCCGATATGGTCGAACTCAATTTGATGATTTTCGATATTCTTGAACAAGAATATCGAAAACAACACAAATACGGACATTTTTGCCCGCATTCGTTACTCTGAAGTAAGAATAACACGCTTATTTGCGATTGTCAATCATTTTTCTGTTCGGTAATCGCGAAATTCGTTTGGAAACCCGGAAAAATCTCAAACAGGCAATGCAGAGCCCTGTTCCAGGTCATCGGACAGGAACCGGCGGTTGATCGCGTTCAGAACGCGCTTTTTGTCCGCACTCCACATGGGCGCGATCAGACTGCGCTTCGCGCCGTCGCCGGTCATGCGGTGAATGACCATTTCGCGCGGCAGGACACGAAGACACTCCTCAAGTACCGAAATATATGCATCCAGCGTCATCGTCTCAAACTTCCCTGCGGCATACTCCTCTGCAAGATCTGTTCCGGACAGGACGTGCAGCAGATGGAGCTTGATGCCGTCTGCGCCGCTCTGTCCGATGTACCGCGCGGTCCGCACCATCATATCCGGCGTCTCGCCGGGAAGACCCAGGATCATATGTGCGACCACATGGATATCAAGCGCTTTGAGCTGCCGGACGGCATTGTCAAATACGGAAAGGGGATAGCCCCGCCGGATATAACGCGCAGTGGCGTCATGGATCGTCTGCAATCCAAGCTCGACCCAGACCGGCTTTATCTACCGCAGCTCTGAAAGCAGCGACAGAATTTCCTGCGGCAGGCAGTCAGGCCGGGTCGCAATGGACAGCGCGCAGACCTCCGGCCAGTCGATCGCAGACGTAAACAGCGGTTTCAGTGTGTCTGTCGGCGCGTAAGTATTGGTGTAGTCCTGAAAATAGGCAATAAATCTGGCATCCTGCCTGGCTTTCGCCGCGACGAGCCGCTTCGCCTGCACAATCTGCTCCGCGATCGGAAGCACGGCGGGAGCGGCAAATTCACCGCTTCCGCTGCAAAAGATGCAGCCGCGCGTACCGAGCGTCCCGTCGCGATTCGGGCAGGTACATCCGGCTGAAAGCGCAAGCTTATAGACCTTGCAGCCGAATGTTTCGCGCAGATAGGCATTCAGAGAGCGGTAATACATAAGTCCTCCAAACGATTTGCGCGCCGCAGGCTCTGCGGCGCGCAAGCTGTTTTTTCAAGATTCGTGACCGTCCAGCGCTTCATCCTGCATGACTGCTTCGAATTGTGCGCGGTTCATGTTTTCGTTTTCCATCAGGAAGCCTGCAATTTTGTCCAGCCGCTCGGAATGCGCGCGCAGGATCTCTTCGCAGCGCTTGTAGGCCTCACGCATAATGGACTGCACCTGCGCATCGATCTCGCCCGCAGTGGCCTCGGAGTAGGGCTTCGTTTTCTCATAATCCCGACCAATAAAGACCTCATGACTCGACGAATAGGAGACAGGGCCGATCGCGTCCGACATGCCGTAGGTCGCGACCATATCCCGCGCGAGCTTTGTTGCACGCTGAAGATCGTTTGACGCACCGGTAGAGATGTCGCACAGCTTCAGCGCCTCCGCAACACGTCCGCCGAGGAAGGAGACGATCGTCTCAAACATTTCGTTGCGCGAAGCGTAAGACCTGTCGTCCTGCGGCAGGCTGATGGTCATGCCGCCCGCCTGTGCGCGGGGGATGATGGTGATGAGGTGCACGGGGTCCTGCGAGTCCAGACAATACATGCAGACGGCATGTCCGGCCTCATGGACGGCGGTGAGCATTCTCTCCGAATGGCTGACGACCCGGCTCTTTTTCTCCGGGCCTGCAATGACCTTAATCATGGCGGCTTCCAGATCCTGCTGCGTGATGGCGGCTTTGCCGTTTCTCGCGGCAAGCAGCGCACCCTCATTCAGAAGATTTGCAAGATCTGCACCGGTAAAGCCTGCGGTCGCCTTTGCAATGGCAGGCAGATCGACATTATCCGCCAGCGGCTTTTTCCGCGCGTGAACCTGCAGAATCTCCGCGCGTCCACGCCAATCCGGCGTGCCGACATAGATCTGCCTGTCAAACCGTCCGGGACGGAGCAGGGCGGGATCGAGAATATCCTTGCGGTTCGTCGCCGCGATGACAATGACGCCCTCGTTTGCAGAGAAGCCGTCCATTTCCACGAGCAGCTGATTGAGCGTCTGTTCGCGCTCGTCGTGGCCGCCGCCGAGACCCGCCCCGCGCTGACGGCCTACCGCGTCGATTTCGTCGATAAATACAATGGCAGGCGCGACGCGCTTGGCCTGATCGAACAGGTCGCGCACACGGCTTGCGCCGACACCGACATAGAGCTCGACAAAATCAGAGCCGGAAATGGACAAAAACGCAACGTTTGCCTCACCGGCGACAGCTCTTGCCAGCAATGTTTTGCCGGTGCCCGGAGGGCCGACCAGCAGAACGCCCTTTGGGATCTTTGCACCCAGCTGCCTGAATTTCTCCGGGTCGCGCAGGAATTCCACGATCTCAGAGAGTTCTTCTTTTTCTTCATCCGCACCGGCAACGTCCTTGAAGGTGACGGCTTCGCCGTTCGGGACGCCGAAGCGGGCGTTTGCGCGTGTAAACTGCGCCATGGCATTCGGACTGCCGCCGGAACGGTTCATCAGAATGAACCAGACAAACAGCAGTGCAATGCCGACGATCAGATAGGGAAGAACAGACCGCCAGATAGAATTAGCGGCTGGAAGGTAGTTGTAGGACTTGAGAATGCCGGATGCGCTCTGCGCGGCAATGGTCTCGTCAAGGTCCTTGTGGAAGGTCTCGATGTCTCCGATTTTGGCAGCGGCCGTGCCTGCCTGCTCTGTGCCGCTGGCATACAGGGTCATGGTCAGCGTGTCGCCCTGCAAAACGAACGACTCGACCCGTTCGTTTTCAAACAGGTCGAGCACGTCGGAATAGGCAAGCCTGCTGCCGTTTTGCGTAAGCAGGGACGAAGAGATCACCACAAGCACCAGCGCCAG